>DATENJ010000086.1:0-11545 GCA_035275125.1 Actinomycetes bacterium
CCGCCGCGAGCTCCGGGAGGAGCTGGCCCGAGACGACCTCCGGGTCGGCCCCTGGATCGGCCGGCGCTGCCACACCTTCTGGCTGGGCCGGTGGATGACCCAGCGGGAGCGGTGGGTGCTGTGCCGGGCCGAGCCGTTCGAGCTCGACCCGGCCCACGTCGCCTCGCTGGCCGCCGAGAGCATCGCCGAGCTGCGCTGGTGGTCGGCCGACGAGCTGCGCGCCTCGGCCGCCGTCGTCACCCCCCGCGACCTGGCCGGCCTGCTGGACCGGGTGGCCCGCGGGGACCTCCCCGCACCCGACCAGGACCTGGGCGTCTAGCCGGCGGCGAGCCGGTCGCGGTCGCGGCGGGGGAGCTTGGCCACCACCAGCTCCCAGGAGTGGTCGACCAGCTCGGCCAGCTCGTCGCCGGGCACCGACCCGTCCAGCACGATCGTGTTCCAGTGCCGCTTGTTCAGGTGGTACCCGGGGGTGACCGACGGGTAGCGGTCGCGCAGGGCTTCGCCAAGGGTGGGGTCGCACTTCAGGCTGACGCTGCCCGGGTGGCCGCTGAGGGCGAGGAGGGCGAAGACGCGGCCGCCGACCTTGAACACGGCCACCTCGTCGCCGAAGGGATAGTCCTCGACCGCCCCCGGCCGGTCGTTCAGATAGCGGAGCATGCCGTCCCGGTCCATCCGTCCCCTCGCGGCCGACGTCCCCGACTGCCGGGGATCATGCCACGGCGGGTCGACAGGCCAGCGGGTTAGCATTGGCGCCATGGACAGGGACAGGGACAGGGACTACGACGGCGTGCCCGACTGGCAGGAGGACGAGAACTACGCCGACGAGGCGCCGATCGCCGGGCCGGGCAGCCCGCGGGCGCGTATGCGCGGCGGCGGGTGCGCCCTCCCCGTCGCGCTCCTGCTGAGCGGGGTCGCCCTGGCGGCGCGCCGGGTCCCCCGGGGACGGTCCTAGCGGCGCAGCTCCAGGAACGGGACCAGCTGCTCGGCCGGGGTCATGGAGCCGTGGTGGCCGGTGAGGAGGGCCTGGGTCGGGTCAACCTCGCGCTGGACGACGCCGACCGGGCCGTGGGCGGCGGCGACGACGTCGCCGATGCGGGAACGGGCGTCGTCGGAGACCTGGGGGCCGAACCAGCCGGCGCTGATGGCCTCCTCCTTTGGGACGACCCATATGGCATGGCCGAGCAGGCCCCGCCAGGTGGCCAGGACGTCGTCGGCGGCGCCCCGCTGGGTGTGGACGTGCCTGGCCCTGGCCTCGCCGGCCAGCAGGCGGACCCCCTCGGCCAGCTCCGGCTGGTCGGCCAGGTCGACCCGCTCGGAGGGGCGGAGGTCGACCATGCCGTGGTCGCCGGTGACGAACAGGGCGGCGTCGCCGGGCAGCCGCTCGGCGATCTGTTCGACCAGCCGGTCGATGTGGGCCAGCTCCAGGCGCCAGGCCTCGGCCCCGGCCCCGCGGACGTGCCCGGTGCGGTCCAGGTCGGGATGGTAGAGGTAGACCAGGCTGCGCCGGCCCTTGCCGAGACCGCGCAGGGCCCCGGCGGCCTGGTCGCCGAGAGAGTGGGTCCGCCAGTAGTCCCCCCCGCGCAGGGCGGCCCTGGTGAAGCCGGAGGTGGCGTACTCGCCCGCCCCGACCAGGGTGACCTCGACCCCGTCGGCGGCCGCGGCCTCGAAGGCGGTCGGCTCGGGCTGGGCGCGCTCGGGCACGACCCGGTCGCGCAGGTCCCGTGAGCCGCCGAGGCCGTACGGGGACCAGCGCAGGCAGTTGAACGCCCGGTCCATCCCGGGCAGGACGATGGTGTAGCCGACAAGGCCGTGGCGGCCCGGCGGGAGCCCGGTGCCGATCGAGGCCAGGCTGGTCGCCGTGGTCGACGGGAACCCGGTGGTCACCGGCCCGCCCCGCTCGGCCGCGCCGGCCATGACGGGGGCGGACCGGCGGTTGGCCAGCAGCAGCTCCCAGCCGAGGCCGTCGGCCACCAGTAGGCAGGCCCGGCGCAGTGGCTCCACCCCGAGCGGATTGGCGAACCCGGGCACGTCCAGGGCGGCCAGCAGCGACGGCATCAGGTCGGCCAGCGAGGCCTCGCCGTAGCGAGGCACCGGCGGCGGGGGAGGGCCCGTCTCGCCTGGGGCCGCCGGAGCCGAGGTGCTCATGGCCGCAGGGTACTCGACGCCAAGCCGGGGCCGCCTTCGTACACTGGAGGACGACATCGAGAACGAGAGGCGGACGACATGCCCGAGGTGACCAGGACCGAGCAGGAGTGGCGCGAGCAGCTCAGCCCCGACCAGTACCGGGTGCTGCGCGAGGCCGGGACCGAGCCGCCGTTCACCGGCAAGTACACCTACTCCAAGCAGGACGGCGTCTACCGCTGCGCCGCCTGCGGCAACGAGCTGTTCCGCTCCGACGCCAAGTTCGACTCGGGCACCGGCTGGCCCAGCTTCACCGAGCCGGCCAACGCGGCCGGGGTTGAGTTGCGCCCCGACAACAGCCACGGCATGGTCCGCACCGAGGTGGTCTGCGCCCGCTGCGGCTCCCACCTCGGCCATGTGTTCCCCGACGGCCCCGGGCCGACCGGCCAGCGCTACTGCATCAACTCGCTGGCATTGGACCTCGACCCCGACATGGGGGCCTCGACCTCGTAACGCCGGCATCCTCCCCGGGGTCGGTTAGGATGCGCCGTCCCCGAGACGATGGAGGAACAAGGGTTGGCGGAGGAGCGGCGGGAACAACGCGACCAGCCGGCCTACAACGTCCTCAAGACCTGGGCGTTCGACGACTGGGGCCTGTACGGGCGAGGGGACGAGCTGCTGGCCAGGGCGCTGGCCAGGCATCCGCGGGTGGGTCGGCTGTTCCACGTGCAGCCGCCGATCGACCCGGCCGAGCTGCGCAGCCGCTTCCGCGACCCCCGCTGGGAGCAGGACATGGAGGGCCAGCTGCGCCGGCTCAAGGGGGTCGAGGACGACGGGGTTTACCTGTTCGCCCCGACCAGCCAGCCCGACCGGCGCGAGGCCGCCCTTGACGCGACCGTGGCCATGCTGGAGCGCGAGGGGGCGTTCTCCAAGCCGCTGGTGATGCTGCACGGCCTCGCCCACCCCTTCGCCGCGGAGCTGGCCAGCCGGCTCGGCGGCCGCGGGGTGACCAGGCTGGCCATGGTCCGCCGCGACGCCCGCGCCCCCTACCCGGTCGACGCCGACGAGCGCCAGGCCCTCGACGACGTCTACAAGACCCAGCTGTCAGGGGCCGACCTGGTCTGGGCCGGCACCGGCGAGCTCCGCGAGGAGCTGGCCGCCCTCAACCCGCGGACCGTGCTCCACCCGGTCGGGGCCGACCAGGGACTGGCCGGCGGCACGCCGGCGGCCGAGCTGGCCGGGCTGCCCCGGCCGCTGATCATCTACGCCGGCTCGATGCGGGCCTACCTGAACGTCGGCCTCATCCGGGGCACCGCCGACCGGCTGCGGGAGGCGAGCTTCGTGTTCGTCGGCCCGGCCGCCGACTTCCTCCAGCCGCTGGTCACCGGCTTACGCAACGTGCACGTGATCGGCCCCCGGCCCTACCGGCTGCTCCCCGACTACCTGGCCGCGGCCGATGTGGCCGTCGCCCCCCACCAGGTGGCCCCGGCGACCAAGGCGGTGGTGCCCGAGAAGCTGTTCGGCTACCTGGCCGCCGGGCTGCCCGTGGTCACCACCGAGATCGCCGGGGCGGCGGAGCTGCGCCGGCTGGTCTGGATCGCCAGGGACCCCTCGGAGTTCGCCCGGGCCATCCAGGGCGCCCTCAAGCGCGACCGGGAGCGCCGCCGGGCCCTGCGCCAGGCCGCGGTCGGCCCCCTGTCCTGGGACGCCGTCGCCGCCCACACGCTGGCCAGCGTCGACGCCGTCAGGGCGGGGGCCGACCTGCCCGACCCGCCCGAGCTGAAGCTCCCGGCCATCCCCGGGTTCCTGGCCCGCTGAGGCCTCCCGGACCGCCGCCCCTGCCCAACCCGGACAGAGATGGCATGCTTGAGCTCCGCGAATCAAGGAGCGCCCGTTGCCCGACGACCAGGGCCCGTCCGACCGCCCGGAGTGGCTGACCAAGTCGACCACCCCGGCCTTCTGCTACCGGCACCCGGACCGGCAGACCGGGCTGCGCTGCTCGCGCTGCGACCGCCCGATCTGCGGCGAGTGCGCCAACCCGGCCCCGGTCGGCCAGCTCTGCCCCGACGACGCCCGCTCCACCGTGCGGACCCGGGGCCTCCCCGGCACCGACCGGCCCCTTGCCACCTGGACCCTGCTCGGCATCAACACGTTCATGCTGTTCGCGGCCGCCGTGCTCACCGGCAGCGGGTTCGGGCTGCTCGACCCGTCGGCCAGGGCGCTGTGCCGGCTGGGGGCGCTGAACGCCGCCGCCATCGCCGAGTCCGGGCAGTGGTGGCGGCTGCTGACGGTCATGGTGCTGCACGGCGGGCTGCTCCACTGGGCGTTCAACAGCTGGGCCCTGTGGGCGTTCGGGCCAACCCTCGAGAACCTGCTCGGGCGGGTCCGCTTCGTCGCCCTGTACGTCGGCACCGGCCTGGTCGGGGCCGGAGCCAGCTTCGCCTTCAACCAGACCACCCTCGGCGTCGGGGCCTCGGGGGCGATCTTCGGCCTGCTCGGGGCGCTGGTCGCCTACTTCTTCCGGCGCCGGCGCGAGGGCGGCTCGGCCCCGCTCCAGAACCTCCTGCTGGTCCTGCTGCTCAACCTGTTCATCGCCTCCCGCAACCCCAGCATCGACAACCTGGCCCACATCGGCGGGTTCCTGGCCGGGCTGACGGCCATGGGCCTGTACGACGCGGTCCCGCCGCGCAACCGCGGCCTCAGGGCGGCCGCCCTGGCCGTGCCCTTCCTGGCCGGGGTCGTGCTGGCCGTGCTCGGGGTGGCCAACTACCCGCCGGGTAGCGGCCTCACCTGCGTGGGGGCCTGAGCGACCCGTCGCCGGCGTCGACCGGCTCCTGCTCGGCCCGGGTCCGCAGATAGAGCGCGTTGCTCATGGCGATCAGGTAGGGGTCGGCCAGGGCGAGCAGGATCGACAGCGCGGCAAGGGCCCAGAACTCGACCACCAGGCTGGCCAGGACCAGCCCGCTGGCCTGGAGCAGCCCGATGAGCAGGCACAGCGGGAAGTAGGCCGAGGCCACCCGGTGCGAGACGCTGGCCGCCTGCCGGACCTTGCGCTCACCGCCGAGCACGACCCGCTGCATCAGCACGGCCAGGAACGCGAAGGCGAACCCGAACAGCGGCCACAGGCCGATCGCCAGCTTGGTCTGCTCGGAGGAGGGCAGCGGCTCACTGTCGCGCGACCCGAACAGCAGCAGCCCCACCACCAGCGCCGCCAGCAGGTAGAAGGCGCGCAGCAGGCCGGCCCGGACCCCGGGGCCGATCATGCGGCGCATGGTGGCCAGGGCCGACGCCGCCGGCGCCGGTGGGGGCGCCGGGTCGATGGCGCTGGCCAGCCAGGACACCAGGAACAGCTCGACCAGCAGCCCGGCGGCCAGCAGGATCACGGCCAGGGGCACGGCCAGCAGCGCCTCGTCGGGCTCGAGGAACACGGGCAGCCCGCCAACGACCACCGCGAGCACGGCAGCCAGGGGCCGGCGCCGGTACTGGCGCCAGGCGTCACGGAGAACGGCGACGAACATGAGCGGGGCCTATCCTACGGGTATGACCACCGCCGCCGAGCTGCCCCGGCTGACCTCCCTCTCGCACGGGGCCGGCTGCGCCTGCAAGCTGCCCCTGGCCACCCTGGAAGGGCTGATGGCCAGCGTCGGCCAGGGGCTGGGCGGCGCCGCCGACGCCAACCTGCTCGTCGGGGCGGCCGAGGGCGACGACGCGGCCGTGCTCCGGCTCGACGACCAGCGGGCCCTGGTGCTGACCTGCGACTTCTTCACCCCGATCGTCGACGACGCCCGCGACTGGGGGCGGATCGCCGCCGCCAACGCCCTCTCCGACGTCTACGCCATGGGGGGCCGGCCCCTGATCGCCCTCAACCTGACCGCCTGGCCGGCCGCGCTGTCGGTGGAGCTGTTGGCCGAGGTGCTGCGGGGCGGGGCCGAGGTGGCCGGCCAGGCCGGCTGCCCGGTGGTGGGCGGCCACTCGATCGACGACCCCGAGCCCAAGTACGGCCTGGCCGTTGTCGGGCTGGCCGACCCGGCCCGGCTGCTGACCATCGCCCGGGCCCGTCCCGGGGACCGGCTGGTGCTGACCAAGCCGCTCGGCACCGGGGTGGTGGCCACCGCGGTCAAGCGGGGCGACCCCGACCCGGCCGCGGTCGCGGCCGCGGTCGCCGCCATGACCACCCTGAACCAGGACGCGGCCGAGGCCGCCCTGGCCGCCGGGGTCGAGGCGGCCACCGACGTGACCGGGTTCGGGCTGCTCGGCCACCTCCACCGGATGCTGCGGGCCAGCGGGGTCGCCGCGGAGCTCCACGCCGCCCGGGTGCCGTTCCTGCCCGGCGCGGCCGAGCTGGCCGGGGCCGGGTTCATCTCCGGCGGCACCCGCAACAACGAGGCCTACCTGCGCGACCACGTCGAGCTCGAGCAGGGCCTGCCCCCGGTGGTGGCGACCCTGCTCCACGACGCCCAGACCTCCGGGGGCCTGCTGCTGGCGGTGGCCCCCGAGCGGCTCGGCGGCTTGGTCGCCGACCTCCGCGGCCGGGGGATCGAGCCGGCGGTGATCGGCCGGGTGCTGGAGGGGCCCTCGGGGCGGATCGGGGTGCGGCGGCTGTCGCCCGGCTGAGCGCCGAGCGCGGCCATGGTCGGGGGCCAGCCCCGGCTGCTACCCTCGGTCACCAGGAGGAAAGGCGATGCTGCGGATCGACGACGACCAGTACGCGGCCCTGGTGACCCACGCTCGGGCCGGGTACCCGAACGAGGCCTGCGCGCTGCTGGGCGGCCGCGACGGGTCGGTCGAGCGCGTCTACGCCCTGCCCAACGCCGAGGCCAGCCCGACCTTCTACGTGGTCGAGCCCAAGGCCCAGCTGCGGGCCATGACCGAGATGGACGACCTCGGCCTCGACCTGGTCGGGATCTTCCACTCGCACGTGGCCACCGAGGCCTACCCCTCGCGCACCGACGTCGAGCTGGCCGCCTACCCCGACGCCGCCTACCTGATCCTGTCCCTGGCCGACCAGGACGCGCCCGTGCTCCGGGCCTTCCGCATCCGGGACGGCCGGGTCGACGAGGAGGAGCTGGAGCGGCGGACCGCCGAGGTGGCCGGATGAGGCCGCCCGCCGACGGCCTGGCCTGCCCGGTCTGGCACCGGCAGGGCCCGGCCGCCCGCTACGGCCGATGTCGGCTCCGGCCGTCCACCGGCGCCTGAGCACCGGCGCCACCGTGCTCCCGCTTCACGCGAACCCGTTTTCAGGAGGCCTTGATGGCCGTTGAAGTCCGGATCCCGACGATCCTTCGCAAGCACACCGGCGGCGAGAAGGCCGTGGAGGCCGACGGCGACACCGTCCGCGACCTGCTCGGCGACCTCGACCGCCGCTACCCGGGGATCGCCGGGTCGCTGCTCAACCAGGACGGCTCCCTGCACCGTTTCGTCAACGTCTACGTCAACGACGAGGACGTCCGGTTCCTGGGCGCGCTCGACGCCAAGCTGGCCGACGGCGACGTGGTCGCGATCCTCCCGGCGGTGGCCGGAGGCGCGGTGGACAGGGGCTGAGATGCGTTACGAGGACCTGGCCGACGCCATTGGCAACACCCCCCTGGTCGGGCTGCCCCGGCTGTCGCCCCGGTCCGGCGTGCGCCTCTGGGCCAAGCTGGAGGGCAACAACCCGACCGGCAGCGTCAAGGACCGGATCGCCAGGGCGATGGTCGACGACGCCGAGAAGAGCGGGAAGCTGGCCCCGGGCGCGACCCTGGTCGAGCCGTCCAGCGGCAACACCGGCATCGCCCTGGCCCTGGTGGCCCGGGTCCGGGGCTACCGGCTGGTCGTGGTCATGCCCGAGAACACCTCGGCCGAGCGCCGCCAGCTGCTGGAGCTGTACGGGGCCGACGTGGTCAGCTCGCCAGCCCCCGGCGGCTCCAACGGGGCCATCGCCCGGGCCGAGGAGCTGGCCGCCGAGCACCCCGACTGGGTCATGCTCTACCAGTACGGCAACCCGGCCAACGTCACCGCCCACTACGAGACGACCGGCCCCGAGATCTGGCGCGACCTGCCCGAGGTGACCCACTTCGTGGCCGGCCTCGGCACCAGCGGCACCCTCGTCGGGGTCGGGCGCTACCTCAAGGAGCAGAACCCGCGGGTCCAGGTGGTGGCGGCCGAGCCCGAGTACGGCGACCTGGTCTACGGGCTGCGCAACCTCGACGAGGGGTTCGTGCCCCCGATCTTCGAGGAGGGCGTGCTCGACCGGCGCATCAAGGTCGGCTCGCACGACGCCCTGGCCAGGACCAGGCAGCTGGCCGCGACCGAGGGGGTGTTCGCCGGCATCTCCACCGGGGCCATCCTGCATGTCGCCCTGCGGGTGGCCGAGCAGCTCGACCAGGCCGAGATCGTCGTCCTGGCCCCCGACGGCGGCTGGAAGTACCTCTCCACCGGGGCCTACGGCGCCGACCCGGTGGCCGCCGAGGCCGGCCTCCGCGGCCAGCTCTGGGCCTGACCGCCGAGCGGCTCGCCCGGCTGCGGTATCGTCCCGGCATGGACGCGCGACCCATCGGCATCTTCGACTCCGGGGTTGGCGGGCTGACCGTCGCCCGGGCGGTGATCGACCTCCTCCCCCACGAGTCGGTCATCTACTTCGGGGACACGGCCCGGTTCCCCTACGGCCCCCGATCCCAGGCCCAGGTGCGCACCTTCGCCTCCGAGATCATGGACCTGCTGGTGGCCGAGGACGTGAAGCTGGCCGTTGTCGCCTGCAACAGCGCCTCGGCGGCCGCCTTCGACGAGCTCAGGGCGGCCTACCCGCTGCCGGTGGTCGAGGTGATCGAGCCGGCCGTGCGGGCGGCGGTGCGGCTGACCCGCAACCGCACGGTGGGCCTGATCGGCACCGAGGGCACGATCCGCTCCGGCCGCTACCGCGAGGCCATCGAGGAGACCCACGAGAACGTCACCCTGGTCGCCAGGGCCTGCCCCCGGTTCGTCGAGTACGTGGAGCGGGGCGAGACCACCGGCCCGGAGATCCTCGAGCTGGCCCGCGGCTACCTTGCCCCCCTCCAGGCCGCCGAGGTCGACACCCTGATCCTCGGCTGCACCCACTACCCGCTGCTCACCGGGGTCATCGGCTACCTGGTCGGCCCGGACGTGTTCCTGGTCAACTCGGCCGAGTGGACCGCCCGCAGCGTCTTCGCCGAGCTGACCCGGGCCGACCTGCACGCCCCCTACGGAGCCCGGCCGGCCCACCGGTTCCTCGCCTCCGGCGACCCCGACGAGTTCCGCCACCTCGGGGCCCGCTTCCTCGGCCCCGAGGTCGGCCTGGTCGAGCGGCGCAGCGCGGCCGTGCCGGTCGAGGCCGAGGCATCGTGATCCAGCTCACTGTCCTTGGCAGCTCGGGGACCTACCCGGCCGCCGGCCGCGCCTGCTCCGGCTACCTGCTGGAGACCGACGAGGGCGACCGGGTGACTCGGGTCTGGATCGACGCCGGCCCCGGCACCCTGGCCAACCTGCTCAGGGTGGCCGAGCTGCCGACCCTCGACGCCATCTGGATCAGCCACCTGCACGTCGACCACGTCAGCGACCTGCTGGCGGCCAACTACGCCCTGCGCTACGGCGACTTCGAGCCGCCGCCGGCCCCGGTGCCGGTGTTCGGCCCCACCGGCTGGGTCAGCCACGTGCGGCCGTTCCTGTCCACCGGCGAGAGCGAGCCCATCGACGGCACCTTCGAGGTCCACGACCTGCACGACGGCGAGCGGGTCGACATCGGGCCGCTACGGCTGGAGGCGGTGGCCACCGTCCACTCGGTGGAGACCTACGCCGTCCGGGCCAGCGCCGGCGGCCGCACCCTGGCCTACTCGGCCGACTCGGGGTCGTGCGACGCCCTCGGCCGCCTGGCCGACCAGGCCGACCTGTTCGTCTGCGAGGCCGCCTGGGCGGTGTGGCCGGACGGCGTCCCCCCGATCCACCTCACCCCGCAGCTGGCCGGGGAGTGGGCGGCCAAGGCCAGGGCCAGGCAGCTGCTGCTCACCCATCTGCGCCCGGGCAGCGACCCCGCGGCCGCCACCGCCCGCGCCGCCGAGGCCTTCGGCGGCCCGGTGGGCGTGGCCACCGAACTGGAGGTTCACCGCATCTGATGGCTAGAAAAGATGGGCGCGTCCCCGACCAGCTGCGCCCGGTCACGATCACCCTCGGCTGGCAGGAGACGGCCTTCGCCTCGGCGCTGGTCGAGCTGGGCCGGACCAAGGTGGTGTGCGCGGTCAGCTACGAGGACCGGGTGCCGCCGTTCCTGCGGGGCAGCGGCAAGGGCTGGGTGACCTCGGAGTACGCCATGCTCCCGGGGGCGACCGGCGAGCGGTCGGGCCGCGAGGTCGCCAAGGGCCGCCCGGGCGGCCGCACCCACGAGATCCAGCGCCTGATCGGCCGCTCGCTGCGGGCGGTCACCGACACCAAGGCGTTCGGGGAGTCGACCCTGTGGGTCGACTGCGACGTCCTCCAGGCCGACGGCGGCACCCGCTGCGCCTCCATCACCGGCGCCTGGGTGGCCCTGTTCGCGGCCAGCCACCGGCTGATGCAGGAGAAGCGGGTCAAGTCGTTCCCGCTCCGCGACCACGTGGCCGCGGTCAGCGTCGGGATGATCGACGGCACCCCCTGCCTCGACCTCCCGTACGAGGAGGACGTGCGCGCCGAGACCGACATGAACGTGGTCATGACCGGGCTCGGCGGCCTGGTCGAGGTCCAGGGAACGGCCGAGCGGGAGCCGTTCAGCCGGGCCGAGCTGGACACCCTGCTCGACCTGGCCTCCTCCGGGATCGCGTCGCTGGTCAAGGCCCAGAAGCAGGCGCTCGGGCCGATGCTGGAGCAGGCGGCCATCCCGCCCCTGCGCCGCCTCGCCCTCGGCCCGGCCGCCCTCGACCTGGCCGACGGCCGCGCCGGGTAGTGACCCGGAGGGGCCCGGCCCGCCTGCTGCTGGCCACCGCCAACCAGGGCAAGCTGCGCGAGCTGCGGACGATCCTGGACGGGCTGCCGGTAGAGCTGGTCGGCCTGGCCGAGGCCGGCCTCGGCGAGCCCCCCGAGGTCGAGGAGACCGGCGACACGTTCCTGGAGAACGCGCTGCTCAAGGGGCGGGCGTATGCCGCCTGGTCGGGGCTGGCGGCGGTCGCCGACGACTCCGGCCTCGAGGTCGACGCGCTCGGCGGCCGCCCCGGGGTCCGCTCGGCCCGCTTCGCCAAGGAGGGCGCGACCGACGCGGAGAACAACGCGGCGCTGCTCGCGGCGCTGGAGCACGTGGAAGACGAGCAGCGGCAAGCGCGGTTCCGCTGCGTCATGGTGCTCGTCGATCCGTGGAGCGAAGGAGACGGCGACGCCCGATCCCCTTCCAGCGCCGGAGCGAGGCCCGTCGTGACCGAGGGGCGCTGCGAGGGCTCGATCGGCCGGGAACCGAAGGGCGCCGGCG
>DATENJ010000087.1:0-2505 GCA_035275125.1 Actinomycetes bacterium
CGGAGCATGAGCACGCCCGACAGGATCAGCGCGGTCGGGTTCGCCCGGTCCTGGCCCGCGTACTTCGGCGCCGAGCCATGGACCGGCTCGAACACCGAGGCCTCGGTGCCGATGTTGGCGCCGGGCGCGACGCCGAGACCGCCCACCATGCCGGCCGTCAGGTCGGACAGGATGTCGCCGTACAGGTTGGGCAGCAGCAGCACGTCGAAGTTCTCCGGCTTCTGGACCAGCTGCATGGACATGTTGTCGACCAGGAACTCGTCGTACTCGATGTCGTCGTACTCCTTGGCCACCTCGCGGGCGACGGCGTAGAACAGCCCGTCGGTGTACTTCATGATGTTGGCCTTGGTGACGGCGGTGATCTTCTTGCGCCCGTAGGCGCGGGCGTACTCGAAGGCGAACTTGGCGATCCGCCGGGTCCGGGTGATCGAGATCGGCTTGATCGAGATGCCCGAGTCCTCCAGGATCGTCTTCTCCTGGACGCCGTTGAGGAACTCGATGACCTTGGCCGCGTCGGGCGTGCCCTGCTCGAACTCGATGCCGGCGTACAGGTCCTCGTGGTTCTCGCGGACCACCACCAGGTCGATGTCCTCGTAGCGGGAGCGGACGCCCTGGTAGGTCTTGCAGGGGCGCAGGCAGGCGTACAGGTCCAGCTCCTTGCGCAGGGCCACGTTGACGCTGCGGAACCCGGTGCCGATCGGGGTCGTGAGCGGGCCCTTGATGGCCACCCCGTTGCCGCGGATGGAGTCGAGCACCTGCTCAGGCAGGGGGGTGCCGTACTTGTCGATGACCTCGGCCCCGGCTTCCTGGACGTCCCAGTCGAACTGGACGCCGGTGGCCTCGAGCACCCGGCGGGTCGCCTCCGACAGCTCAGGTCCGACCCCGTCCCCGGGGATGAACGTGACGCGATGGGCCATGGTGGAAGCTCCTTTGCTTGCGGTGTCGCTAAGCGTATCTCTACCCCTACGATTGAGGCTGATCCGTCCAGCGAGACGACCGGAGGCACCCCCAGATGGCTGAAGCTACGGGCAAGGGACTCGAGGGCGTGGTCGCCGCCGAGACCAGGATCTCGGATGTCGACGGCCGGGAGGGCAGGCTCTTCTACGCCGGCTACGACATCGCCGACCTGGCCGAGCACGCCACCTTCGAGGAGACCATCCACCTGTTGCACCACCTGGAGCTGCCTACCGCGGCCCAGCTGGCCGAGACGGTGGCCACCCTCCGGGCCGAGAGCGTCCTCGACCCCCTGCTGGTCGAGCTGGTCGGTTCCCTGGCCCAGCGGACCGGCCCGATGACGACCCTGCGGACGGCGGTGTCGGCCGCGGCCGCCGTCGACCCCGACGACGAGCAGTCGCCAGAGGCCAACCTGCGCAAGGCCTACCGGCTGATCTCCAAGACCCCCCAGATCATCGCCACCTACCAGCGGCTCCGGACCGGCGCGGACGCGATCGAGCCCCGCGACGACCTCGGGATCGCGGCCAACTTCCTCTACGCCCTGACCGGCAAGGAGCCCGACGCCCAGGTCGCCCGCGACTTCGACGTCGTCCTGGTCCTGTACGCCGACCACACCCTCAACGCCTCCACCTTCGCCGGCAGGGTCGCCGCGGCCACCCTGGCCGACATGTACGCCGCCACCACCGCCGCCATCGCCACCCTCCAGGGCCCACTGCACGGCGGGGCCATCACCGAGGTCCGCGAGATGCTGGAGGAGATCGGCACCCCCGACCGGGCCCCCGACTGGGTCCGGGAACGCCTGGCCGACAAGCAGAAGATCATGGGCTTCGGCCACCGCGTCTACAAGACCTGGGACCCCCGGGCCACCGTCCTCCACGACATCGCCGAGCGCCTCGGCAGGCAGTTCGGCGAGCCCCACTGGTTCGACATCTCCACCCGGGTCCAGGAGACCGTCATGGAGGCCAAGAAGCTCTACCCCAACGTCGACTTCTACACCGCCTCGGTCTACTCCGCCCTCGGCCTCCCCCCCGACCTCTACACCCCCCTGTTCGCCGCCTCCCGCATGGCCGGCTGGACCGCCCACATCCGCGAGCAGTACGCCGACAACCGCCTCATCCGCCCCGACTCCGAATACGTCGGCCCCAAGCCCCGCTCCTGGCAGCCCATCGAGTCCCGCGGCTAGGGCCGCGGCTCAGGACGGGGCTGGGCGGGGGAGGAGGCCGGCGGCGTGGGCGACCTCGGGGACGCCGGAGGTGGCGAGGCCCATGAGGTGGATGCCGCGGACGCCGGGGAGAGTGCGGACGGCCTCAACCATCTCGGCGGCCAGGGCGATGCCCTCGGCGCGCTGGTCGCGGGCGGATCGCATGCGGGCCAGGACGGCGTCGGGCACCGACCAGCCGGGGAGGGTGGCGAACCGCTCGAGCTGGGAGGCTGAGGTGGGCGGGAGGATGCCGGCGAGGATCGCCACCCTGTCGGGGAGGCCGCGGGCGGCCAGGCGGTCCAGCCAGGTGGCGAACTGGGCCACGTCGTAGAGCGGCTGGGTCTGGGCGA
>DATENJ010000088.1:0-11906 GCA_035275125.1 Actinomycetes bacterium
GCGGCCAGGGCGGCCGGGGTCGACCGGGTGGTCTACCTGTCGGGGCTGGGCGACCAGCGCGAAGGGCTCAGCGAGCACCTGGCCAGCCGCCGGGCGGTCGAGGACGTGCTGGCCTCGACCGGGCCCGAGCTGACCGTGCTCAGGGCGGCGATCGTGCTCGGCCGCGGCGGGGCCAGCTTCGAGATGCTGGTCCAGCTGGTCCGGCGGCTGCCGGTGATGCTGTGTCCCCGCTGGGTGGAGACGGCCAGCCAGCCCATCGCGCTCGCCGACGCCGTCGGCTACCTGGCCGACGCCGCCGAGACCGACGCGACCCGCGGCCAGCGGCTGGAGATCGGCGGGCCGGAGGTGCTGACCTACCGGGAGATGATGCTGCGGTTCGCCCGGCTGGAGGGCCGGCGGCGCCTGATCGTCACCGTCCCCCTGTTCACCCCTGGGCTGTCGTCGCGCTGGATCGGGCTGGTCACCGACGTCCCGGCGGCGGTGGCCCGGCCCCTGGCCGAGGGCCTGCGCAACCGGGTGGTGGTCAGCAACGGCGCCGCCCGCCGCCTCATGCCCCGCGACCTGGCCAGCTTCGAGGAGGCCTGCCGGGCGGCCCTGGCCGACCCCGGGGGGCTCAAGTAGCCGAAGGCGACAGCCCGAACTACTAGACCGCGCAGCCCCCGACCGAGGCGGGGCGGCGGTTCCCGCCGTTGCGGTCGAGCGCCCGGCGGACCTCGGCGTTGGTCAGGGCGTAGCCCTCGGTCCGGTCGGCCGTCGAGGCGGCGAACACCACCCCCAGCGGCCGGCCCCGCAGGTCCACCACCGGGCCGCCGCTGGTGCCCTTGCGGACCCGGGAGTGGAGGATGTAGATGTCGCGGCGGCTCGGCTGGGTCCGGGAGTAGATGTCGGGCGCCTCCGGCTGGGTCCGGAGCACGATGCTCGCCCCGATGACCTTCTGCGGGCCCCCGCCCGGGTAGCCGATCACCACCGCCTGCTGGCCCCGCCTGGCCGCCGCCGTGGCCAGCCGCATCGGTTTGACCGTGAGGTCGGGGACCGACAGCAGGGCCAGGTCGTGGGCCGGGTCGAAGTAGACGACGCTGGCCCCGGCCCGCACGCCCTTGTTGGTCACCACCTGATGGCGGCGCGACCCGGCGACCACGTGGGCGTTGGTGATGACCAGGCGGTCGTCGACCGGGAAGCCGCTCCCGAACAGGACCCCGCCGCAGCCCCGGCTCTCGATCCGGAGGGTGGCGTTGGCCGCCCGCAGGATCGCCGGGTTCTCGGCCGCCTCGGGCGGCGGTCCCGACACCACCGGCCGGCGAAGGGTGGAGAACGCCTCCGGGAACCCCGAGCGGTCAAGCAGCCCCCGCAGCTGGGCCAGGGCGGCCGGCGGTCGGGGGGCGTAGTTGTCGATCGTCCGGAGCACGCTGGAGGAGTTCACCGCCCGGGAGAACGGCGAGAGGGGCACGTTGCTCAGGGTCAGGGCGATGAACCACATGGCCACGGCCGCGACCACGGTCGCCACCACCGCCCCCCCGATGGCGTCCGCCCGACTGGTCCAGCGCCCGCCGAGCAGCGAGCGGACCCGCATGCCGAGCAGGTTGCCGACGGCATGGCAGGCCGCCGCGACCAGGAAGAACACCACCACCGCGGTCAGCAGCCGCCGGGTCGAGCTGTCGGCCGAGACGAGCAGGCCGGCCTGGGTCGCCGCCCACGCCCCGAGGGCCAGCCCGAGCAGGAGCCCGAGGTAGCCGAGGAACACCATCGCGAACCCACGCCGCCAGCCGCTGAGGGCGGCCAGGGCCAGGATCACGAGCAGGAGGATGTCGATCGGTTGCAGGTCGAATGGCATCGCTGCTCCGGCCGCGCTGGAGCGGGAAAGGTGACCGTCTCATCCTAATCGGTCGGGGGACCAAGCACCGGGACTTCACCGAGGGCGGGGGCGTGCCGATGCACACAAACGTATGGACATCGACGTCGACACCGAGCTGGCACCGCTCTCGCTTGCCGCGGCCCGGGCGCTGTTCCGGGCCCCGCAGGCGGAGGACGCGTGCTGGGCGGACGTGCACATGCCCGACGGGACGGTCAGGGCCTGCGGACGGCCCGAGGCGACCAACCTGGGGCTCTGCGCCGAGCACCGGATGGAGCTGTTCGGCCTCGAGGCCTCCTGACCGCCGCCGGCCGTCTAGCGGTAGTCGGCCAGGGACCGCTCCACCTGCTCGGAGACCTTGCGCACGGCGATCAGCACCGGGTCCCAGACCGGCGCGAACGGCGGCGCGTAGGAGAGGTCCATGTTGACCATCTCGTCGACGGCCATGCCGTTCCAGATCGCCGTGGCGAACACGTCGATGCGCTTGGCCGCCCCCTCCTTTCCGACGATCTGGGCCCCGAGCAGCCGGCCCGAGCGGCGCTCGGCCAGCACCTTGGTCCGGATCGGGGCCGCCCCCGGGAAGTAGCCGGCCCTGGTGGTCGAGTCGACCGCCGTCTGCTCCCACTCCAGCCCGAGGGTGCCCAGCTCGGCCTCGGACAGCCCGGTGCGGGCGACCTCGACGTCGCACACCTTGGAGACGGCCGTGCCGAGCACGCCCGGGAAGGTGGCGTAGCCGCCGCCGAGGTTGATGCCGCAGACCCGGCCCTGCTTGTTGGCGATCGTCCCCAGGTGGAAGCTGACCGGCTTGCCGGAGACGAGGTGCAGGGCCTCGGTGCAGTCGCCGGCCGCCCAGACCCCGTCGTGGGGGGTCTGCATCCGCGGGTTGACCGCGATGGCGCCGCTCTGGCCGAGCTGGACGCCCGACGACTCGGCCAGGCCGACCGCCGGCCGCGTGCCGAGGCCGAGGACGACCAGGTCGGCCTCGAGGGTCCGTTCGGCGGTCCGTACCGCCCGGACCCGCCCGTCGCCCTCGATCGCCGTCGCCTCCTCCTCCAGGTAGAGCTCGACCCCGATGTCCCGGACCGCCTTGGAGACCAGCTCGCCCATGTCGGGGTCGATCCGGCCCATCACCTGGGGGCCGGCCTCGACCAGGGCGGTGGGGACGCCCCGGTTGACCAGGGCCTCGGCCGCCTCCAGCCCGATGTAGCCGCCGCCGACGATCACCGCCCGCTCCGGGCCGGCGTCGATCGCCTTGCGCAGCTCGATGCCGTCCTGGAGCACCGAGAGGCCGTACACGCCGGGCAGGTCGATGCCGTCGATCGGCGGGCGCAGCGGCTCGGAGCCGGTGGCCACCACCAGCAGGTCCCACGGCTCCTCGACCACGCGGCCGGCCTCGAGGTCGCGGACCCGCACCCGCCGCGCCTCCAGGTCGATCGCGTCGACCTCGTGGCGGGTGCGGACCTCGATGCCCTGGGAGGCGAACTCCTCGGGGGTCCGGGCGACCAGGTCGTGCCAGTCCTTGACGATGTCGCCGGCGTAGTAGGGGAGCCCGCAGGCCGAGTACGAGGTGTGCCGTCCCCGCTCGAAGGCGACGATCTCCAGCTCCTCCGGCTTGCGGCGCTTGCGCGCCTGGGCGGCGGCGCTCATCCCGGCCGCGTCGCCCCCGACCACCACCATGCGCGTCCCTGCCACGGCACCTCCTCGTCGTCGCCCGCCGGAGGCTAGTCTGCCCTCTCGGAGCGACGACTACCCGGGAGGTCGGGCCAGTTGACCAGGATGCTGTTCCACTGCACTCACGGGAGGGACGACCCCGAGCGGGCGATCGTGCCGTTCATCGCCGCCAACGTCGCCGCGGCCTCCGGCCAGGAGGCGGTGGTGCTCCTGACCGTCGAGGGCGCCTGGCTGTGCAAGCGCGGCTACGTCGAGACGGTCACCGCCGACGGCTTCCCCGACCTGGCCGAGCTGGTGACCTCGTTCGTGGAGGCCGGCGGCCAGATCTGGGGCTGCAGCGCCTGCACCACCCCCCGCGGCATCACCGAGCCCGACCTGGTCCCCGGTTCCCAGATCGTCGGCGCCGCCACCATCGTCGCCGCCGTCGCCGACGGCGCCATCCCGGTCGCCCTCGGGTAAGGGTCGGGCTACCAGGGCCCCTTGGGGTCCCGCGCCCCGGCGGTCCCGCCCTGCAGGTTGCGGACGTCGAGGGACTCGGGGGGGACGGGGGCGCCGCAGCGGGCGCAGGAGGAGTGCAGCACGACCCGGCCGCCGCAGCCGGCGTGGGTGGCCACGGCCGAGGAGGGCGCGCCGCAGTGGCGGGTGCCCCAGGCGGCCAGGCTGGCCAGCACCGGGGCCAGGTCGCGGCCCTTGTCGGTCAGGTGGTAGACGCGGCCGTCGGCGGCCCGCTCGACCACCTGCTCCTCCTCGAGCAGGCGCAGACGCTCGGCCAGCAAGTTCGAGGGGATGCCGGGCAGGGCCCGCTCCAGCTCGGCCCAGCGGCGCCCGCCGAGCAACAGCTCGCGGACCACCAGCAGCGTCCACCGGTCCCCGACCACCTCGAGCGATCGGGCAACCGGCCCCGGTAGAGGATACAGCTTGGGCACGGCCCGACCGTACCACCGGGGCTGTGGAAAACCGAGCACACCCGTTTCCGGCATCGGCTACGTTCCCCCACCGGGGGACTCGCCGCGCGAGCCTGAGGTTCCGGCGTGCTGTGAGCGGGTTTCACTTGACTTTCTGAAGTGATGGCTTGACCCTGCCAGGTATGGACATCTCCCCGGCCACACCGCTGGACGAGTTGCTGGCCGAGGCCCGGCGGGTCCGCGACCGGCGGCACGGGACCAGGGTCACCTACTCGCCCAAGGTCTTCATCCCTCTCACCATGCTGTGCCGCGACCACTGCGGCTACTGCACCTTCGCCAAGCCTCCGGCGCGCCTCGGGACCGATGCCTACCTGGCTCCCGAACAGGTGCTGGAGATCGCCAGGGCGGGAGCGGCCGCCGGCTGCTCTGAGGCCCTGTTCACCCTCGGGGAGCGGCCCGAGGAGCGCTACCCGGTGGCCCGCGACGCCCTGGCCGCTCTCGGGCACGGCTCGACGGTCGAGTACCTGGCCAGCGCCTGCCGGCTGGTGCTCGAGGAGACCGGCCTGCTGCCCCACGCCAACGCCGGCGCCCTGCTCCCGGACGAGCTGGCCGCCCTGCGCCGGGTCTCGGCCAGCCAGGGCATGATGCTGGAGTCGCTCTCCGAGCGCCTCCACGAGCCCGGCGGCCCCCACGCCCGCTGCCAGACCAAGCTGCCGGCCCGCCGGCTGGCCACCCTGGAGGCGGCCGGGGAGCTGGCCATCCCGTTCACCACCGGGATCCTGGTCGGGATCGGCGAGACCCGCGCCGAGCGGCTGGAGGCCCTCGCCGCCATCGGGGCCGCCCACCGCCGCCACGGCCATGTCCAGGAGGTGATCGTCCAGAACTTCCGCCCCAAGCCGGGCACGGCCATGGCCGCCGCCGCCCCGCCGTCCCAGGACGACTACCTGTGGACGATCGCCGCCGCCCGGGTGCTGCTCGACCCGGACATCCACCTCCAGGCCCCACCCAACCTGACCGAGGACTTCGGGGTCCTGCTGGAGGCCGGGATCGACGACTGGGGCGGGGTCTCGCCGGTGACCGCCGACCACGTCAACCCCGAGGCGCCATGGCCGGCCCTCGACCGCCTGCGAGCGGTGACCGAGGCCGCCGGGATGACGCTGGCCCCGCGGCTCACCATCTACCCCGAGCTCGCCGCCGACCCGGGGCGCTGGCTCGACCCGGACCTCCACTTCCCGGTCCTTGACCGCTCCGACGCCGAGTCCCTGGCCCGCGACGACCGCTGGGCCGCCGGCGACCCCGAGCCCCCTCCGCTGATCGTCGACCCGGCCCGCTTCCCGAGCGTCCGTGCTCGGGGCCGGGTGGGGGAGGCGCTTGCCGGGGTGGCGGCCGGGCAGCGGCCAGGCGAGGAGGAGCTGGTCGCCCTGTTCGCGGCCAGAGGGCCGGAGGTCCGGGCGGTGGCCGAGGTCGCCGACGACCTGCGCCGCCGGGCCGTCGGGGACGTGGTCACCTTCGTCCGCAACCGCAACATCAACTACACCAACGTCTGCACCTTCCGCTGCCGGTTCTGCGCCTTCTCCAAGGGCCCGGCCAGCCTCAACCTGCGCGGCGCGCCGTACCTGCTCGGCCTGGACGAGGTGGCCCGGCGGGTGGTCGAGGCCGACGAGCGGGGGGCCACCGAGGTCACCCTCCAAGGGGGCATCCACCCCAGCTTCGACGGCGACTACTACCTGCACGTGGCCGAGGCCGTGCGCGAGGCCGTGCCCGGCATGCACATCCACGGCTTCACCGCCCTCGAGGTCCACGAGGGCGCCAGGCGGCTGGACGAGCCGCTCCGCGACTACCTGCTGCGGCTCAAGGCGGCCGGCCTGGCCAGCCTGCCCGGCACCGCCGCCGAGATCCTCGACGACGAGGTCAGGGCGATCATCTGCCCCGACAAGGTGACCACCGAGGAGTGGCTGGAGGTCCACCGGGTGGCCCACTCGGTGGGGCTGCGCTCCAACATCACCATCATGTTCGGCCATGTCGAGTCGCCACGGCACTGGGCCAGGCACCTGCTCCGGACCCGGGACCTCCAGGCCGAGACGGGCGGGTTCACCGAGTTCGTGCCCCTGCCGTTCGTGCACATGGCCGCCCCCATGTACCGCAAGCGCCAGTCCCGGCCCGGGCCGACCTTCCGCGAGGCGGTGCTGATCCACGCCGTCGGCCGGATCGCCTACCACGGGCTGATCGACAACATCCAGGTGTCGTGGGTCAAGATGGGCGCCGACGGGGTTCGCCAGGCCCTGCTGGCCGGGGTCAACGACCTCGGCGGCACGCTGATGGACGAGAACATCAGCCGTGCCGCCGGGGCCGCGCACGGCCAGCTCATGGAGGAGGCCGAGTTCCGGGCCATCGTTGAGCCGCTCGGCCGCCGCCTGGAGCAGCGCACCACCCTCTACGGCCGCACCCGTACCGAACCCGCGCCGGCGCCGGTCCCGGTCCCGCTCCCTACCCGGTGAACAGCGAGGACGCCTTGACCAGGGTCTCGTACACCCCGTAGGCGAGCGGGATCCCGACCAGGGCCCAGCCGAACACCAGTCTGGCTCTTGTCGACATCACGACCTCCTTTCCGCCCCGGCGGTGGCCGTCTCGGCCTCGTCGGCCGGCTCGTGGAAGCGTTCGGAGACCGGCCGGATGAGCAGGTTGGCCACGAACCCGACGGCCAGGATCCCGACCATGGTCAGCAGGGCCGGCCGGTAGGCGTCGGCGGTCAGCGTCCCTGGCTTGCCCTTGGCGTCCAGGAACCGGTTGACGATCAGCGGGCCGGCCACGCCCGCGACCGACCAGGCGGTGAGCAGCCGACCATGGATGGCGCCCACCTGGAAGGGCCCGAACAGGTCGCGCAGGTAGGCCGGGACGGTGGCGAACCCGCCGCCGTAGAAGGACAGGATCACGGCCGCCAGCAGCACGAAGATGGCCGTGCTGGTCGAGCCGACCAGCGCCAGGAGGGTGTAGCAGACCATCCCGCCGCCCAGGTACAGCATGTAGATGGGCTTGCGCCCGACCGCGTCGGAGGTGGCCGACCAGCCGAACCGGCCGGCCATGTTGGCCATGGACAGCAGCCCGACAAAGCCGCCGGCGACCGCCACCGTCACCGACGAGGTGCCGCCCTCGTCGCGGAAGAAGTCCTGGATCATCGGCGACGCCTGCTCGAGGATGCCGATCCCGGCGGTCACGTTGCAGGCCAGGACCGTCCAGAGCAGCCAGAACGACGGGGTGCGGATGGCGTTGGCGGCCGAGACGTTGGCCGTGGTCACCAGCGGCTTGGACTTCAGGGTGGCCGGGTCGAAGCCCTCGGGCCGCCAGCCCTCGGGCGGGACCCGGACCGTGAAGGCGCCGTACATCATGACCGCGAAGTAGATGAGGCCGAGGGAGACGAACAGCATCGCCACCGCCGACCCGGTGGCCACCGACTTGGGGTCGGACGGGTTGTAGCCCGGGTCGAACCAGGACAGCAGCTGGGTCGAGAGCGGGGCGGCGATCAGCGCTCCGCCGCCGAAGCCCATGATGGCCATGCCGGTGGCCAGCCCCGGCCGGTCGGGGAACCACTTGATGAGCGTGGACACCGGCGAGATGTAGCCGATCCCGAGCCCGATCCCGCCGATGACCCCGTAGCCGAGGTAGACCAGCCACAACTGCTTGGTCGAGACGCCGAGAGCGCCGACCAGGAACCCGGTCGCCCAGCAGCAGGCCGCGACGAACATCGCCTTTCGCGGGCCGTTGCGGTCGACCCAGGTGCCGCCGACGGCCGCCGAGAGGCCCAGCATCACGATCGCGATCGAGAAGATCACCCCGATCGCGGTCAGGCTGGTGTCGAAATGCTGTACCAGTGCGGTCTTGTAGACGCTGGTCGCGTACGCCTGGCCAATGGACAGGTGCACCGCCAGGGCCGCCGGTGGGATCAGCCACCGGCTGAAGCCGGGGCCGGCGACTGTCCGTTCCCGGTCAAGGATCGAGGCCACGTTGCCGCTCCTTCCGTCGGGCGACGGTTGTTCCCTGTGCAACTTCCACCGTTGAAGGACCGACAAACCCCCGCCGATCGGGCAGTGCGGCCACTCAGGCGATCCCGCCGAGCAGCGCCCCGATCCCGAGGACGACCACGTAGGCGACCAGGCCGCCGCCGACCACGGCCGCCCGCAGCCAGGCCGGCAGTAGCGGCCGGCCGAGCACGTGGTAGGCGATCACGCCCAGGAACGGGACCACCAGTACGACCGCGATCCAGGCGATGGCGGCGCCCCGGCGCAGGTCGTCGCGGCGGGCCAGGTCCCACAGGGCCAGCGAGGTCCAGGCGGCGTACAGCACGAACGGCAGCAGGTAGCCGTAGAGGGCGAAGACGAGCTGCCAGGGGGATGCGGCCATGATGGGGACGCCGAACACGGTTGGCTCCTTGCGGACGGTCGGTTGCTGGTCGGAAGGGCCGGGCAGCGGGACCGTGGCCAGGTCGACCCGGTGCCGCTGGAACACGTCGACGGCCGGCTGCACCGGCGCCCCGGCCCCGCCGGGGAGCTGCTCCTGGGGCGGGGGCGCCGGCTGGTCCTCGGACCGGTTGGCCGGGAAGGCGCCGGTGTTGGCCTCGGCGATCTGGCCGAGGCTGGCCAGGGTGGTGGACAGGTCCATGCGCAATGGCAGCCGGGGGCCCGAGCAGCGCGAGAACACCTGGAGCCCTACCGGGATCGAGGTCCGGGCCTGGTTGCCCTGGAAGCAGTTGCCGCCGCCGGCCGGTGCGGCCAGGGCCAGGTCGGCCCGGCCCGACCCCTCGACCACGTTGCCGACCACCCGGTTGCCCGAGGCGGTCCAGAAATGCTCGTCCAGGTTGGGGCTGACCAGGATGCCGTTGTTGACGTGGTCGACCACCCGGTTGTGCTCGACCCGCGAGTCGTTGCCGCCGCCGAGCACGATGCCGTTGCCGAACGCGCCCCACTCCAGCCGCACCCCGGGCGCGCTCCGGTTGTGGTTGCCCCGGACGTCGTTGCCGACGATGTCGACCTCGCGGAACGGCGGCAGCAGCTCGGAGTCGAGGGTGTTGGGGACGATCCCGGCCCAGTTGTCCCGCCAGGTCGAGCGGACGATCTGGAGGTTGCCGCCGGAGTTGGTGCCGGAGTAGCCGAGGGCGTTGCGCTCGGCCACGACCTGGTCGATCACGGCGTCGCAGGGATGGCACTGGCCGATGTAGAAGCCGGAGTCGGGCGAGCCCGAGGCATAGGAGTGCTCGAACAGGCCGTCGGCCGAGTCGAAGGCGTAGATGCCGTAGTCCTTGTTGTTGTAGGCGGTCACGTAGCTCGCCCGGTAGCCGCGCACGCCGGTCCAGAACAGCCCGTTGGCGAGCGCGTTGCGGACGGTCAGGTTCTCCACCGCCACCTCGTCGGCGGTCACGCTGATCCCGTTGGGACGCTGGAACTGGCCGTCGATCACCACCCGGTTCCGGTCGCGGCCGCGGATGGTCACCGACGGCACGGTGACCTTGACCTCCTCGCGGTAGACGCCAGGGCCGATCAGGACCAGGTCGCCCGGCTGGGCGGCCGAGACGGCCTCCTGGATGGTCCGGTGGTCCTCGGGCACCCGGCGGGTGACCCCGCTGGCCCGCTCCACCGGCACCAGGGCCGGGGCGGCCACCTCCTGGCCCGGGTAGTAGCTGACGTCGCCAACGACAAGGGTGGCGGCCATGCCCTGGCGGCCGTCCGTGGTGGCGTGGAAGCTGCAGTAGAAGCGGTACACGCCCGGCTGGTCGAGCACGACCGTGGCGGCGTCGTCGGCCGCGACCTGGGCCGGCGTCCGCCAGGCCCCGTCAACGGCCACGGCGTTGTGCGGCGTCCGGCCCTTGTTGGGGAACCGGACCGTCGCCCCGGCCGGGACCCGGGTCACCTCGCGGGCGAAGAAGTTGTCGTACATGGGCACGTTGACCGTGCCCCGCGGCGCCTCCCCACCCGAGCAGCCGGCCAGCATCGCCCCGGCCAGCGCCAGCACCATCACCAGCAGGCGGCCACGCCGAACCCCGGGCATGGCGCCTCCTCCAGAATCGGGCGGGACCGCGGTATCTTGCCGCCGTCCCGCCCGATCCTGCCAGCGACCGTCGGCGCCCCGGTATGCTGCCGGCGTGATGAAGAGGGTCAAGACCTCGATCCGCCTGGCTGACGGGCGCGAGCTGATCTACTTCGACGAGCGCGAGGGGATCGACCGCGGCGACCCCGACACCCGCGACCTGGGCCCGGCCAGCACCTCCAGCCAGATCCGCTGCGACCCGCTCCGCGAGGAGTGGGTGATCATCGCCTCCCACCGCCAGGGCCGGACCCATCTGCCCCCGGCCGACCAGTGCCCGCTCTGCCCGTCCAGGGACGGCCGGGCCACCGAGATCCCGGCCGCCGACTACGACGTGGTGGTGTTCGAGAACCGCTTCCCGTCGCTGACCTCGGACCCCGGCGAGGTCGCCGACGCCGGGCCCTTCGCCCGCCAGCCGGGCGTGGGGCGCTGCGAGGTGGTCTGCTTCACCGCCGACCACGGCGGGGCCCTGGCCCGGCTGCCGGTGGGCCGCATCCGCACGGTGGTCGAGGTCTGGGCCGACCGCACCCAGGAGCTGGGGGCGCTGGACGGGGTGGAGCAGGTGTTCCCGTTCGAGAACCGGGGCGAGGAGATCGGGGTCACCCTGCACCACCCGCACGGCCAGATCTATGCCTACCCGTTCGTGGCCCCGCGGACGGCCCGCCAGCTGGACGTGGCCCGCGCCCACCGGGAGGCCACCGGCGAGTGCCGCTCCTGCACGATCGTGGCCGCCGAGGCCGAGGGGGAGCGGGTGGTCGGGCGGGCGCCGGGCTGGGTGGCCTTCGTGCCTTTCGCCGCCCGCTGGCCGTTCGAGGTCCACTTCTTCACCACCCGCCACCTGCCCGACCTGCCGGCGCTGGACGAGGCCGAGCGCGACGGCCTGGCCAGCCTGATCAAGGACGTCCTTGGCCGCTTCGACGGGCTGTTCGACCAGCCCCTGCCCTACATGCTCACCTGCCACCAGGCCCCCGTCCGGCGCGACCGCGACCTGGCCCACCTGCACCTGGAGGCGTTCTCGGTGCGCCGGTCGGCGACCAAGCTCAAGTACCTCGCCTCCAGCGAGTCGGGCGCCGGGGTGTTCATCAACGACATCGCCCCCGAGCAGGCGGCCGAACTGCTTCGCCGCGCGACCCCAGCCCACGACTGAAGGGGGTGCGATGTGAGCGACCTGATCGGGCGGGTGGTGGCGGCGTTCCGGGAACGGGCCGGCCGCGAACCTGACGGCGTCTGGGCGGCACCGGGACGGGTCAACCTGATCGGGGAGCACACCGACTACAACGACGGCTTCGTGCTCCCGGTGGCGATCGACCGGCTGGTGCTGGTCGCGGCCGGGCGGCGGGACGGGGGGCGGCTGCGGCTGTGGTCGCTGCAGACGGGGCCGCCGGCGGAGCTGGAGCTGGCCGCCA
>DATENJ010000089.1:0-8313 GCA_035275125.1 Actinomycetes bacterium
GACCCCGACGGGACGCGCGTCGGCAGCGGCTGCTGGGGCAGCTGGGCCGCCTCGGCCGCGCCCGATTGGGACGAGCCCGGGTCGCCGGGGTAGGAGGACAGGGGCCCGGGAAGCGGCGTGCCCACCGGGAGGCGGACCGAGCGGCGGCCCTTGCGCCAGTCGCGGGGCTGCACGACCACGTCGAGCACGGGCGCGGGCAGCGAGCGGCCGATCCGGACCAGGCCGATCTCGACCCCGAAGAAGTCGACCTTGGTGTCGGTGCGGTCGTTGAGCCAGTCGAGGCCGCGCCGGAACTCCTCGTGGAACCGGGGCGCGACCCAGATGACCACGGCCGCGTCCAGGCCCGAGGCGTGGACGATCATCTGGCCGAGCTGGTTGTGGTCGGTGGCCTCGAGGCGGTTCTCGATCACGATGGGCCGGCCGTTGGCGTCGGCCCCCAGCACGTTGAAGGCGCCGGTGTCGACGTTGACCTCGCGCTCCAGCGGCGTGATGTCGATCCCGAGGGTCTCGCTCAGCAGGTCGATGTTCTGGAGGAACCACGGGGTCAGGTCGGGCAGCTGCTCGCCCCAGAACGACTTGAGGTCCAGCCGCTCGAGACGGCCCAGACCCAGCCGCTCGATCTCCGCTCTGGCCACTCGCGCTCCTTCCGATCGCCCCCCCATGCCGGGGCAGTTGTACCGCGGGCCGCTAGGGCGCCGTCAAACCAGTCAAGTCGTCCATACCGCTGCGCTTGCGCCAGAAAGGTCGCCGCTGGGCAAACACGGGCGGGTCGCGACCCGGAGCCGCAGCTTACCTGTGTCGACGGGGACATGCTGGGACCCTTCGCCCAGGTTGGCGGCCACCACCGCCCGGGACCCCGACGGGTCGCCCCGCTCCAGGACGACCAGCCGGCGCTCCGGGTCGACCCGGGCGGCGGCCAGGTCGCGGCGGCAGTTGCCGAGCGCCGGCACCTCGCGGCGCAGCCGCAGCAGCGTCCTCCACAGCTCCAGCGTCTCCCCACCGGCCCTGGACCAGTCGAGCTTGGACTGCTCGAAGCTGGCCGGGTCGTTGGGGTCGGGCGCCTCCTCCCAGCCGAAGGCGGCGAACTCCTGCCGGCGGCCCTTGAGGACCGAGGCGGCCAGCCGAGGCTCGTGGTCGGTGAAGTAGAGGAACGGGCGGGTCTCGCCCCACTCCTGGCCCTGGAACAGCAGCGGCAGGAACGGCGAGCAGGCGACCAGCACGCTGGCCACGGCGTCCAGGTCGGGGCCGACAAGGGCGGCCAGCCGCTCGCCGAAGGCGCGGTTGCCGACCTGGTCGTGGTTCTGGGTGCAGACCACGAACCGCTCCCCGCCCAGCCCGGCCGGGTCGCGGCCGTGGCGGCGGTCCAGGTGCGGCGAGTACTGGCCGGTGAACACCCAGCCCGTCTCAAGGGCCTTGGCCAGCGACGAGAGGTCGGTGAAGCCCGCGTACCAGCCGGAGGTCTCGCCGGTGAGGGCGACATGGAGGGCGTGGTGGAGGTCGTCGGCCCACATGGCGTCGATCCCGTAGGCGGTGATCAGCAGCGGCTGGTGCAGGTCGCTCTCGGCCACCACCACCGAGCCCGGGCGGGCGGTGTGCACCCTGGTCGCCAGCTCCTCGAGGATGTGGACCGAGCTGTGGTCGTAGCGCGCCTGGACGGCGTCGAGGCGCAGGCCGTCGACGCCGTAGCCGGCGACCCACTGCTCGGCGTTGTCGAGCACGAACCCGCGCACGAAGTCCGACCCGGGCCCGTCCAGGTTGACCGCCGGCCCCCAGTCGGTGGTGATGTCGCTGAAGTAGGGGCCGAACTCGGCCAGGTAGTTCCCCTCGGGGCCGAGGTGGTTGTAGACGACGTCAAGGACCACGGCCAGCCCGGCCTCGTGGCAGGCGTCGACGAAGCGGCGGAAGCCGGCCGGCCCGCCGTAGGCGGCGTGGACGGCGAAGAGGTCGACCCCGTCGTAGCCCCAGCCCCGCGACCCCGGGAACGCGGCCACCGGCATGACCTCGACCGCGTTCACCCCGAGGCCGGCCAGGTGGCCGAGCCGCCCGATGGCCGCGTCGAAGGTCCCCTCGGGGGTGAAGGTGCCGCAGTGCAGCTCGTAGAAGACCAAATTCTTAAGGGCCGCCGGGGTGGCGAACGGGGCCGGCGGCGGGCCCAGGTCGACCAGCCGCGACGGGCCGTGCACCCCGTGAGGCTGGAACCGCGAGCGCGGGTCGGGCCGCTCCCGCTCGCCGTCGAGAACCAGCAGGTAGTCGTCGCCGGCGGCCACCCCCTGGACGGTGGCCCGCCAGACGCCCCGGTCCTCGCGCTCCATCGGGACCGTCCGCCCCCCGACCCGCACGGCCAGCGAGCGCACCCTCGGCGCCCACACCCCGAGCTCGGCGCCCCCCTCGAACAGCCGAGGCCCCAGGGTCACTCCGGAGCGAGCCACACAGTGGCCAGCGGCGGCAACGTGACCCTGGCCGAGGCCGGCTGGCCGTCCCACTCGATCGCCTCGGACTCGACCACGCCCATGTTGCCGACGTTGGTGCCGTTGTAGGACTCCGAGTCGGTGTTGAGCACCTCCACCCAGCGCCCGACCGTCGGGAGGCCGATCCGGTAGTCGCTGCGCGGCACCGGCGAGAAGTTGCAGAGGCACACCAGCGGCCGGCCGTCGGCCGCCCAGCGGACAAAGCTGAGGGCGTTGTCGTCGACGTCGTTGGGGTCGATCCAGGAGAACCCCTCCGGCTTGCTGTCCTGCTGCCACAGGGCCGCCTGCTCGCGGTAGACCCGGTTGAGGTCGCCGACCAGGGTCTGCACGCCCTTGTGGTTGGGGTCGGCCAGGGCCTCCCAGTCGATCGAGCGCTCGTGCGACCACTCGGCCTCCTGGCCGAGCTCGCAGCCCATGAACAGCAGCTGCTTGCCCGGGTGGGCCCACATGAAGCCAAGGTAGGAACGCAGGTTGGCGAACTTCCGCCAGGTGTCGCCGGGCATCTTGCCCAGCAGCGAGCCCTTGCCGTGGACGACCTCGTCGTGGCTGATGGGCAGGATGAAGTTCTCGCTGAAGGCGTAGATGAGCGAGAAGGTCAGCTGGTGGTGGTGGAAGCGGCGGTAGATGGGGTCCTTGGAGATGTACTGGAGGCTGTCGTGCATCCAGCCCATGTTCCACTTGAAGCCGAAGCCGAGGCCGCCCAGGTACACGGGGCGTGAGACGCTCGGCCAGGCGGTCGACTCCTCGGCCACCGTCATCGCTCCCGGGTTCTCCCGGTAGGCCACGGTGTTGAAGTCCTTGAGGAACCGGACCGCGTCCAGGTCCTCGTTGCCCCCGTACTCGTTGGGCACCCACTCCCCCTCGTTGCGGGAGTAGTCCAGGTAGAGCATGGAGGCGACCGCGTCCACCCGCAGGCCATCGACGTGGAACTCCTCCAGCCAGTACAGGGCGTTGGCGGTGAGGAAGTTGCGCACCTCGTTGCGGCCGAAGTTGAACACCAGCGAGCCCCAGTCGGGGTGCTCGCCCCGGCGCGGGTCCTCGTGCTCGTACAGCGCGGTGCCGTCGAACCGGGCCAGGGCGAAGGCGTCCTTGGGGAAGTGGGCCGGGACCCAGTCGACCAGCACCCCGATCCCCCGCTGGTGCAGCCGGTCGATCAGGTAGCGCAGGTCGTCGGGGGTGCCGAAGCGGGCCGTTGGCGCGTAGTAGGCCGACACCTGGTAGCCCCAGGACGGGGCGTAGGGGTGCTCGGCCACCGGCATGAACTCCACGTGGGTGAAGCCGAGGTCGGCGACGTAGTCGGGCAGCTGGTCGGCCAGCTCCCGGTAGGACAGGCCCTTGCGCCAGGAGCCGAGGTGGACCTCGTAGATCGACATCGGCTGGGTGAGCCGTTCGCTCCCGTCGCGGCCGGCCATCCAGGCGGCGTCGTCCCAGGTGTAGGCCGAGGTGTAGACGACCGAGGCCGTCTTGGGCGGGCGCTCGGCCGCGAAGGCGACCGGGTCGGCCTTGAGGGTGAGCGCCCCCGATGGGGTGACCAGCTCGTACTTGTACCTGGCCCCGGCGGCCACCCCGGGCACGAACAGCTCCCAGATCCCCGAGGAGCCGAGGGCCCGCATCGGGTGCAGCCGGCCGTCCCAGGAGTTGAAGTCGCCGACGACCCGGATGGCCCGGGCGTTGGGCGCCCAGACGGCGAACGCGGTCCCGGCCACGCCGTCGACGGTCATCTCGTGGGCGCCAAGCTTCTGCCACAGCCGCTCGTGCCGGCCCTCGCCCAGCAGGTACTGGTCGAGCTCGCCGATGGTCGGCCAGAACCGGTAGGGGTCGTCGATGGCGAAGCTGCCCGTTGCGTAGCTGACCTCCAGCCGGTAGGCCGAGGGCAGGGTGGTGCCGTCAAGGGTCCCCTCGAACAGGCCGGCGTCGTGCACCTGCTCGAGCTTGACCCGCTCGGGTTTGTTCTCCGGCCCGACCAGGGCCACCACCCCGGTGGCGTCGGGGCGGAAGACCCGGATGACCACCCGGCCGTCCTCGGTGTGGGCCCCGAGCAGGCGGTGTGGCTCGTGGTGCTCTCCGCGGACCAGCCGCTCGACCTCGTCCCTCGTCATGGGCTCACTCCCAGCAGACGTCGGATGCCGCCGAGCGGGATCTGGAGCCACGGCGGCCGGTGTCTGGCCTCGTACATCACTTCATAGACAGCTTTGTCGAGCTCAAACGCCCGCAGCAGCAGCTCGTGGTCGCCGCCGAGGGCTTTGCCGGTGTCGCCGGCCCTGGCCAGGTAGCCGTCGAGGAAGGCCCGGCGGTTGACCTCGATCCAGGCCGCGGCCGGCCCCTCGAACCGGGCCAGCTCGTCGCGGGTCGGTCCCGGGGTGTCCGGGTCCTCGCCGAGGACCAGCGGCTGGAAGGCAGCGTAGTCGAAGGAGCGCAGCATCCCGGCCACGTCCTGGAGCGGGCTGGCCAGCCGCCGCCGCTCCTCCAGAGGCCGGGCCGGCTCCCCCTCGAAGTCGATCACCACCCAGTCCTGGCCCGCCTTGAGCACCTGGCCGAGGTGGTAGTCGCCGTGGATCCGCTGGAGGTGGCGACTGCCGCCGCCGGCCGCCTCGGCCTTGGTGTAGACCTCCTCGATGGCCTCGCGCTGGTCGGCCAACTCGGGGACCAGCGCCACCACCTGGGCGAGCTGGCCGAACAGGCGGGCGCTGAGCCGGCCAAGGTCGGGCTGGCCCTCGGTCACCTTGGGCAGGGATGTGGCCATGGCCGCGTGCAACTCGGCGGTGAGCCGGCCGAGGGCGGCGGCGTCCTCGGCGAAGTTGGCGGGGTCGCCGTCCTTCGACTCGTAGTGGTCGGCGACCCGCTCGGTGGCCAGCTTCCAGCCGTCGACGCTGCCGGCGTAGTAGCGCTGGAGGATGCCGAGGGTCGAGCCCAGCCCCTCGATCCAGCCGAGCGGCGCCGGGCAGGCCGTGAACCCGGCCGCGGCCAGCGCCCTCGTCACCTCCAGCTCCGGGTTCTCGCCCGGCTCGAGCAGCCGGAACAGCTTGAGGATGAGCCGGTTGCCGAACACCAGCGAGGAGTTGGACTGCTCGGCCTCAAGCAGCCGTCCCGGCCCCCGCAGCGTCTCGGTCCACTCCGGCATGCGGTAGAAGCGCAGCTCCTCGACGTTCGCCGCCCGCGAGAGCAGGTCGAGGTAGACGCCCCCGAGCCGCTCGTCGCGGGCGGCGTCGTAGAACGGCCCGCCGTTGGGCCCCTCGGTCTGGTGGATGACGGCGTCGGGGACGCGGTCGGTGAGCTGCCTGGCCTCGAGGCCCCGGTCGTGGCCGACCGGCACGTGGTAGCGCTCGACCCCGCCGTCGGCGTAGGCGACGGCCGCCACCACCGCCGACAGGCTGGGCAGGGCGGTGCGCAGCGGCACCGAGCTCTCGACCCGGACCTCGGCCACGGCCCGGCCCTTGCCCGCGAACCAGCGCTGGGTTGGCAGGAACTCGGCGAGGGCCGTCTCCAGCTCCGTCACGGCGAGCTACCTGGAGCGGACGTGGAGCACGTGGGCCGGTTCCCAGTGCGGGTCGAGGCGAACCCAGTTGGAGGACCCGTGCCAGGTCCAGGTCTGGCCGGTGATCTCGTCGTGGACCTCGAAGGGGCCGGTGTCCCAGTCGAGGCCGATGGCCGGCATCCACAGGTGGACGAAGGTGTCGCGGGTCTCGTGCGGGTTCAGGTTGACCAGCACCAGCATCGCGTCGTCGGCGGTCTGCTTGGAGAAGGCGATGATGTCGGGCGAGTCGGCCAGGTGGAAGCGCAGGTTGCGCAGCCAGTGCAGGGCCGGGTGGGCCCGGCGGACCTCGTTGAGCCGGGTCAGGTAGCCGGCCAGCGACGGCTGGGACCAGACCCGGGGCCGGTACTGGTACTTCTCGGAGTCCAGGTACTCCTCGGAGCCGGGCCGCACCGCCTGGTGCTCGTACAGCTCGTAGCCGGAGTAGACGCCCCAGGAAGGCGTCAGCGTCGACGCCAGCACGGCCCGGATCTTGAACGCCGCCGGCCCGCCGTACTGGAGGTAGGCGTGGAGGATGTCGGGGGTGTTGACGAAGAAGTTGGGCCGCATGTACTCGGCCGAGGGCGAGTGGGCCAGCTCGTTGCAGTACTCCTCCAGCTCGGTCTTGCCGTTGCGCCAGGTGAAGTACGTGTAGGACTGGGTGAAGCCGATCTTGGCCAGGACCCGCATCATCGGCGGGCGGGTGAACGCCTCGGCCAGGAAGAGCACGTCCGGGTGCTCGGCCTTGACGGCCGCGATCAGCCACTCCCAGAACCGCACCGGCTTGGTGTGGGGGTTGTCGACCCGGAAGATCCGCACCCCGTGGGCGATCCAGTGGTCAAGCACGCCCTTGCAGGCCGCGTACAGGTTCTCGGCGTCGGGGCTGTCGAAGTTCAGCGGGTAGATGTCCTGGTAGACCTTGGGCGGGTTCTCGGCATACGCGATCGAGTTGTCGGGCCGGATCCGGAACCAGTCCGGGTGGTCCCTGACCCAGGGGTGGTCGGGCGAGCACTGGAGGGCGTAGTCGAGGGCGATCTCCATGCCCAGCTCGCCGGCCCTGGCCACGAAGGCGTCGAAGTCGTCGATGGTGCCCAGGTCGGGGTGGATGGCATCGTGGCCGCCGGCCTCCGAGCCGATCGCCCACGGGCTCCCCGGGTCGTCGGGGCCGGGCTCAAGGGTGTTGTTCGGGCCCTTGCGGTGGGTCTCGCCGATGGGGTGGATCGGGGGCAGGTAGACCACGTCGAAGCCCATGGCGGCGATGGCCGGGAGCCGCTCGGCCGCCTGCTTGAAGGTGCCGCTGGTGGTGGCCGTCGCCCCCTCGGAGCGGGGGAAGAACTCGTACCACGAGCCGTAGAGGGCTCGCGGGCGGTCGACCCAGATGCCGAGGCGCTTTGAGCGGGTGACGTCCTTGGGCGGATGGCGCTCCAGCAGCTCGACCAGGGTCGAGTCGTACCCCGAGGCGAGGCGCTCGGCCTGGTCGGCGCCTTCGGTGCGGAGGCCGGCGACGGCGGCGGTGAGCACCTCATGGCTGGTCGCCGGCACCCAGGCGGTGGCCGCCTCCAGCAGGCGGGCTCCCTCTTCGAGCTCGAGGCTGATGTCGCGGCCGGCGTCGAGCTTCTTCTGGGTGCCGATGCGCCAGGTGGCGACCTCGTCGGTCCAGGCCTCGACCACCATCGACCAGGCGCCGGAGCGGGGCAGGGTGATCTCGCCCCGCCACTGGTGGAGGCCGTGGTTGACCTCGGTCAGGGGGATGAGCTGGCCCCGCCGGTCGCCCGGCCCGGTCAGGCGGACGGCCGCGGCCACGACCTCGTTGTGGCCGTCGCGGAAGATGGTCGCCTCGACCGGGACCGTCTCGCCGGCGACCGCTCGGGCGCTGAACTGCCCACAGTCGACCTGGGGACGAATGTCCTCAATCACGATGCGCCCGATCATGGAAGCACGCTACCACTGCGGGCGGTGAGGGTCAGCCGAGGGCTGGAAGTTCAGCGCCCCCGTGGGAGCCCGGCGCCGGGTGAGCGCGTACACCCGCCCGCGGCCCCCCCTGACTCCCACGAGGGCTGCCCTGGGAGCTGGTCCCTGGGCGAGACGAAGTCTTTCCCGGCGCAACCATCCTGACAAGGAGGATCTGTGCGCCACCCGCAAGGCCTACGCAGGTCGTGAAGCGAGCGGGGGACGCGCGATGGTGGACGCTTGCCAGGCTCCGAGCCGCCCGGTAGCCCAGATTGGCCACAGCCGGTCCTCCTCGGCGGCGTCGGCCGGCATGGCCGCCGACAGCAGCGAGATCGCCTGGGCGGCGGAGGCCGGGCGATCGGCCGGGTCGGGGCGAGCAGGGCG
>DATENJ010000090.1:0-2994 GCA_035275125.1 Actinomycetes bacterium
CCGGCGGTCCCCCGGACCCCCCCCGACCCCTGATCTGAAAGAACTGTTGCAGGTTTCCCTGGTTCGTGGTTCCCTGGAACCTGCAACAACTCTTTCAGGTCGAGGAGGCGGCGTCATGGCCCGGACCGAGCGGCGGATGGAGATCACCGACGGCGCGGTGCTGGCGGCGCTGGCCCACCCGCTGCGGGTGGCCCTGCTGTACCAGCTCAACGCGCTCGGGTCGCGGACGGCCAGCCAGTGCGCCCAGGCGCTGGGGGAGACGCCGGCCAACTGCAGCTACCACCTGCGGCAGCTCGCCAAGGTGGGGCTGGTGACCAGGGACGAGGCCGGCAACGGGCGGGAGCGGCCCTGGCGGTCGGTCTACACCGGGCTGGACCTGCACCCGGCCGTCGACGACCCCGACCCGGAGGTCGTGACCGCCGCCCGGGCGACCCGGGCGGCCCTGGCCAACGCCGAGATCGAGGAGCACGCCCGGCTGGCCCGCCAGTACCTGCGCCTGGAGCAGCGCGCACCCAGGGAGTGGCGCGACGCCGGCCAGATGGCCAGCTACTCCCTGCGCCTCACCGCCGACGAGCTGGCCGGCCTGGCCCGGGCGCTGGACGCGGCCATCCGGCCCTACATCGGGCTGACCCGGGCCGACCCGCCCTCCGACGCCCAGCCGGTCCACCTCGACCTCAAGGCGTTCCTACGGCCGGAGGCCCTGACATGAAGGCCGGCTGGGCCCTGCTGCGGCGGCGCGACTTCGGGCTGCTGTGGACGGGCGGGCTCATCTCCGAGACCGGCGACTGGTTCCTGCTCGTCGGCCTGCCGGTCTGGGTCTTCAAGGTCACCGGGTCCAGCCTGGTCACCGCGACCGTGTTCCTGGTCGGGCTGCTCCCCAGCCTGGTCGTGGGGCCGCTGGCCGGTGTCCTGGTCGACCGCTGGGACCGGCGACGGACCCTTGTCGCGGTCAGCCTGGCCGAGGCCGCGTTCCTGCTGCCGCTCCTGGCCGTGGACGGCCCCGACCGGCTCTGGATCGTCTATCTGGTCATGGCCGTCGAGGCGTCCCTCGGCCAGTTCAACGACCCGGCCCGCAACGCCCTGGTCCCCTCCCTGGTCGCTGGGGACGACCTGGTCGCGGCCAACGCCCTCATCGGCCTCAACGGCAACCTGGCCCGTCTGGTCGGCAGCCCCCTCGGCGGCGTCCTGGTCGAGGTGGCCGGCCTCCCCGGCCTCGTCATCGGCGACGCCATCTCGTTCCTCCTCGGCGCCGCCCTGCTCGGCCTGATCCGCCCAGACGCCAGGACGGCGGCGGAGCCGCGCAGGGAGGGGTGGGGGGTGTCCGCGGTCCTCGGAGGGGTGGCGCGTGAATGGGTGGACGGGCTGCGGGTGACGGTCGGCGACCACGGGCTGCGGTGGGGGCTGGTGGTGAACGGGATGGCCGCGGTCGCCCAGGGGGTCTTCACCGTGCTGTTCGTGCTGTTCGTGGCCAGGGAGCTGGGCGGGGACGGGGCGCAGATGGGGCTGCTGCGGGGGGTGCAGGCGATCGGCGGGGTGCTCGGCGGGGTGGCGGTGGTCGGGCTGGCCAGGCGGCTGGAACCGGGGCGGCTGCTGGGGCTGTGCCTGGTGGCGTTCGCCCTGGTCGACCTGGCCATCTGGAACGGGCCGCTGGTGACGACCGCCGGCTGGCTGTACCTGGGGCTGTTCGTGGCCGCCGGGATCCCGGGGATCGGGGTCATGACCGGCCTGACCGCGCTGGTCCAGGAGCGGACCGGCGACGCCTACCTGGGCCGGGTGTTCGCCACCTACCTCGGCAGCTTCAACGGCCTGATGGCCCTCGGCATGCTGGCCGCCGGGCTGCTGGGCGACGCCGTCGGGGTGGTCGCCGTGCTCAACGGCCAGGCGGCCCTGTACCTGCTGGCCGGCCTGGTCGCCCTGGCCACCGTCGGCCGCCGGGCGCGCCCCGGCGGCTACCCGCGGGCTTCGAAGCGGGTGCGCATGCCGTTGGCGTAGTGGTTCTCCTTGGAGCCGTCGGCCTCGGTCTCCAGGAGGTTGCAGAACAGCGCGTAGCTGCCCGCCGGCAGCTCGAAGGTGCCGGTGCAGCGCTGCCCGGCGCCGAAGGCCTCGATCTCGCCGACGAACGCGCCCTCGGGCAGCTTCTCCTCGTCGACGGTGCCGTCGGCGGCCAGGGGCAGGGTGGCAGGGTCGGCGGCGCGGACCACGACCAGCTCGTGGGCGTCCTGGCCGGTGTTGCGGGCCTCGAAGGTGACGGTGCCGGCGGGCACGTCGGCCCGGGCCGGCAGGACCGTCCACTCCTTGAGCTCGACCGCGATGGTGGCGTCGGCGCTGGCGGCGTCGCCGACCGGCTTGCAGGCCGCCGCCTGCCCGGAGGCGGTGCCGCTGCCCGAGGCGGTGCCACTGCCCGAGGCGGTGCCGCTCCCGGAGGCGGTGCCGCTCCCGGAGGCGGCCTGGGTGCCGTCGACGTTGCGCACCCCGGTCCCGTCGTCCGACCCGCAGCCGGCCAGCAGCAGGGCCAGCGCCATCGCGATCCCCAGCCCGGCCAGCCGGTGCCGTTTCCGGTCCTGCACGTCGCATCCTCCCGAACGGTTCAGGTCCTGGTCAGCTCGCGGTCCCGCAGCCTACGGAAGCTGCGCCGGCCCTGTCGAGGACGGACCGCCACCACCGCCCAGGTGGCCAGGGCGGCCAGCCAGGCCACGTGCAGGACCCAGGTCCACCAGCTCATGGCCAGGTAGTCGGGCAGGGCCAGCCGCCAGGCACGGTACAGCGGGTTGGTGGTGGCGGCGAAGTCCACCGCCCAGGTGACCCGCCCGGCGGCGCCATCGGCGACCAGCCACCCGAAGGCCAGCACCCCGAACCCGCCGGCCACGGCCAGCAGCCGGCGCCGGCGCCGGTCCCGGCCCGTCCACCAGGCCACGGCCAGGGCGGCCAGGGGCAGCACGACCACCACCTGCCGGCCCGCGAACCACCAGCCCTGCATGGTCAGGGCGACGAAGG
>DATENJ010000091.1:0-6971 GCA_035275125.1 Actinomycetes bacterium
CAGAGCCGGCGCCGGCCGACCCGGGACCGGCGCTGGGCGACCCGACTCCCGCGACCGGCGGCCTGGGCCCAGCGGTGGGCGGTCTGGACCCGGCGACCGGGGGCGGGACGAGCGGGCGGTGGAGGAGGGGGTAGGGGTCTCCGAGATCCTGCCGGGGGAGGCGCTGGACGAGTTGCGGGAGACGGCGCGACCCTATGCGGTGGTGGATGCCGCGAGGGCGCTTGCGGATGCGGTGGTGGCGCTGTCGGAGGATGGGGATCCGGAGGCGGCGGTGCGGGCGGCCAAGGTGGCAAAGCGGGCGGCGCCCAGGGCGGCGAGTGTGCGGGAGGCGCTGGGGATCGCGTTGTACCAGGTGGGGGACTTCCGGGCGGCTCGAACGGAGTTGGCTGCGGCGCAGCGGATCTCGGGCCGGCAGGACCTGGCGGCCATGCAGGCCGATATCGAACGGGCGCTCGGCCGGCCGGAGCGGGCGATCGCGATGTTCGAGGAGGTCGATCGCTCCAAGCTGGAGCCGGATACGGCCGCCGAGCTGCTCCTGGTGGCTGCCTCGGCATACGGCGATCTCGGGCAGCCCGCCTCGGGTGTGGCCCTGATCCGACGGCATGCCCGCTGGCCGACGGAGCTGGCCGACCACCACCTGCGACTCGCCTACGCAGAGGGCGCCCTGGCCGAGCAGGCCGGCGACCTTCCGCGCGCCCGGGCCGCCTTCACTCGCGTGCTGCGGGCCGACCCCGACTTCCATGACGCCGCCGAGCGCTTGGAGCGGCTCACCTCCGAGTAGAGGCCGCCACCGCGGTCGCCCTACCGCTCGTCGGACCGGGCCTGGCGCTGCTGGATCCAGCGGAGGAGGCCGGCGGCGTTGGACTCGTAGCTGTTGAGCAGCTCGAACCGCTCGGGGTCGGCCACACGGTGGCCTTCCTCCCGCTCGAACCGCTCGCGGAGGGCCGCCTCGATGTGGTCGAGCTCGGCGCCGTGCTGTTCGGCGGCCCGCTCGGCGGTCTCGCACCAGCGCAGCAGCTTGTCCTCGGCCTCGGCCAGGCGGTCGGCCGGTGGGGTGATGGGGCCGAAGTGGGTGAGGACCAGGTGGGCCGGGTTGCGGTCGGCGAACCGGTGAAGGCTGGCCACGGCCAGGTCGCGGTCGAAGTCGGGCGGCGGCGTTGCCGGGCGGAGCACGTTGTTCGAGGGGAGCAGCACCCCCACGCCGTCGCCGGCGAACAGCGTCCCCTGGTCGGGGTCGAACACCGCCAGGTGGTGCTTGGCGTGCCCGGGTGCGTGCAGCAGCTCCAGGCGGCGCCCGCCCAGATCGATGACCTCGCCGTCGTCGGCCGCCTTGATCCGCGACGCCTCGACCGGGGTGAGCCCGCCGTAGACGGTGTCCATGAGTGGGCCGTAGACCCGGGCCGAGCTGGCCAGCAGCCGCGCCGGGTCGACCAGGTGCCTGGCCCCGGCCGGGTGCACGACCACGGTGGCGTTGGGGAACGTCCGGACCAGGTCGCCGACCCCCCCGGCGTGGTCGAGGTGGATGTGGGTGACCACGATCCAGGCCAGGTCGGCCGGGTCGAGCCCGGCCCCGGCTACCCCGTCGGCGATCGCCCCGGCCACCTTGGCCGGCCCCGTCTCGATCAGCGCCGGCCGCTCACCGGCGAGCAGGAACCCGGCGGTGATCTCCGACGCGCCCCCCATGTGGGTGTCGATCCCGGTGATCCCTTCGGGCAGGGCGTCGAGCACACTCACGGCAACCTCCGGTGATCACATCGACCATGGCACAGGCGCTCTTGGGGGGCCGTGGGGGGAGCGAGCTCCCCCCACATGGATCAGGGACTCTCGTCGAGCGGCCTCAGCACCAGGCCATCTCTCGGCTTGGGGTAGAAGAACGTGGTCTTCTGGGGGAGGGTCTCGCCGCCGGCGGCGATCTCGGCGACGGTGGCGAACCGGGCCGGGCGCAGGATGATCAGGCTGGCCGCGGCGCCGTTGTCGACGTTGGCGACGGCGGCGGTGAGGTCGCTCTCGTAGGCGACCCGGCCCTCGAAGTCGCTCACCCCGAGGCGCTTGCTCAGCACCGGACCGTGCAGGACCTCGACGTCGAGCAGGCGGCGGGCGCGGCCCGCCTCGGCGGCCAGGCCGGCCGGGTCGCGGGCCACCAGCAGCCAGCTCCGCCCGTCCGCGTACAGGCCGAAGGCGACCGCCTCCTCGGGGAGCCGGCCGAGCTGCTCCTCGGCGTCGGCCGGGGAGGCGGCCGGGCGGGTGTCGAAGTCGCCCTCAAGGCCGGCCAGGATGGTGGTGCCGTCGACGTCGGCGAGCAGCCGGTGGATGGGCAGGACGGCCGGGCCGTGCAGGTCGGCGTCGACCAGGTACATCAGCAGCTCGTCCCACGGGCCCGGCTGGCCGCCATTGGCCGTCCGCATGGCATCCCGGTAGGCGAGCGAGGTCCGGTAGCGGTGGTGGCCGTCGGCGATCAGCACGCGCTGGGCGGCCATGCGCTCGCGCCAGGCGGCGATCCGCTCCGGGTCGGCCACCGCCCACAGCCGGTGCCGGACCCCGGTCTCGTCGACGCAGTCCAGCGCCGGCTCGGTCCCGGTCACGTCGTCGAGCACCGCCGCCGGCCCCCCGGCCCCGGCGTAGACGCCGAACACGGGGGACAGGTTGACCTCGGTCGCCTCCAGCAGCCGGAGCCGGTCGGCCACCGGCGCGGCCATGGTCCGCTCGTGGGGCACGACCCAGCTCCCGGTGTCGTCAAGGGCGATACTGGCCAGCACCCCTCGCTGGACCCGGCGAGTGCCACGAAGCGTATAGATCTCCTCGTAGACATAGAGACATGGCGCCGGGTCGCGGCGCAGGACGCCGTCGGCCAGCCACCTGGCCAGCAGGTCGGCAACGTGCCGGTAGTCGGCGCTGCCGTCGCGCTCGGCCTGGGGGGTGTCGTCGTGCTCGGAGCGGGCCAGGATCAGCCGGACGACGTTGTAGGGGCTCTGGGCCTCGTAGGCGTCACGTGCCTCGGGCGAGATGACGTCGTAGGGAGGGGCGGTGACCTGGGCGTGATCGCCGACGACGGCGGGATCGAAGCGCAGGCCGCGGAAGGGGGCGGCGGCTACCATGGTGCCGCCGGGCTCGGGTTGTCGGTCATGGCCGTGTTTGTAGCAAGCGGGGGCCGCCCGTCGCCAGCCGGCCTGCTCCCGCATTGTCGACCCCCGGAGGCAACCATCGACGACTCCGACCGCCAGACCCCCGACCACCCCGGCGCCCGGGCGCTGGCCGGCCGGTTCCAGGGCATCGTGTTCGACCTCGACGGCGTCGTCTACCTGGGCGACGAGGTCGTCGCGGCCGCGCCCGGGGCGCTCGACCAGGTGCGGGGCCTCGGGGTCAAGGTCGCCTTCGTCACCAACAACTCCTACCGCCCCCCCGACCTGGTGGTCGAGAAGCTCAACCGGCTGGGGGTCAAGGCCGCCGAGGGCGAGGTGCTGACCTCGGCCCAGGCGGCGGTGCGGCTGCTCGGGGGACGGGACGGCCTGGACGGGGTCAGGGTCCTGGTGGTCGGCGGCCCCGGGCTGCGCCAGGCGCTGCAGGCCGCCGGGGCGCGACTGGTCGACGGCTCCGCGTGGCGCGAGGCCGAGGTGGTGGCGGTCGGGTTCGACCCGGAGCTGACCTACGCCCGGGTCCGGGACGCGACCCTGGCCATCCGGGCCGGGGCCAGATTCGTCGGCAGCAACCCCGACACCACCCTCCCGACCCCCGAGGGGATCTGGCCGGGGGCCGGGGCGACCCTGGCCCTGCTACGGGCGTCGACCGGCGTCCGGCCAGAGGTCGCCGGCAAGCCGGAGCGGGCCCTGCTCGACACCGCCGCAGCCGCTATCGGCCCCGGCCCGTACCTGATGGTCGGCGACCGGGCCGACACCGACCTGGACGGCGCCCACCGGCTCGGCTGGTCGACCGCCCTGGTCCTCAGCGGCGTGACCAGGCTGGCCGACCTGCCCGACCTGACCAACGCCCCCGACCATCTCCTGGCCGACGTCGGCGGGCTGCTCGAGCCTCCCGGACCGGTCGTCCGCCCCGCCACCCCGGCCGACCAGGCCGCCGCCGCCCACCTCCTGGAAACCGGGCCGGGCGGGTCGGCGGCGGTGACCGGTGGGTCGCCGGTCGCCGAGACCGGCCAGCCGCTGCGGGTGGTGGCGATCGACGAGGACCGGGTCGTCGGCGCCGCCACCGTCCGGTTCGCCGGGACGGTCGGCCTGCTGGACGGGCCGGTGGTCGAGGAGGCCTGGCGCGGCCGCCTCGTCGGTACCCGCCTGGCCGCGGCCGCCTGCATCCAGGCCCGCGCCGCCGGCGTGCGCCAGGTCGCCGCCCCAGAAGCCGCCGAGGGGCTCCTGGGGCGCCTCGGGTTCCGCCCGGTACCCGACCACGACCCGCCGCTCGTCCGCGAGCTCGGCGACGGCTAGCGCGTCTGGTAGTACCCGGCGGGCGGAGGTGGCTGGCGGCGGGCGCGAAGGCCGCCGAGGAGAATGATCAGGACCACCCCGGCCGCGAACCCGACGACGTGGGCCAGGTAGGCCACCCCGGCGCCCTCGGCGGTGGCGGCGCCCTGGAAGTAGAGCCACTGGAGGACGAACCAGGAGCCGAGCACGACCCAGGCCGGGAGCCAGACCGGGATGAAGAACAGGAACGGCACTAGGCTGGTCACCCGGGCCCGGGGGAACAGGACCAGGTAGGCGCCGAGCACCCCGGCGATGGCCCCCGACGCCCCAACCAGCGTCTGTTGGCTTGTCGGGTCGGAGAGGGCGAACCCGTAGGTCGCCAGGTACCCGCAGGCCAGATAGAAGAACAGGTAGCGCACCCGGCCGAGCCGGTCCTCGACGTTGTTGCCGAACACGAACAGGAACAGCATGTTGCCGACCAGGTGGAGCAGCCCGCCGTGCAGGAACATGGCCGACAGGACCGAAAGGGCCGGGATCTTGTGGTAGGCGGGCCGCACGGCAATGCACCGGTCGCCCGAGGGAGGGCCGGCGGTCACGTCCAGCGGGTCGTTGTCGACCAGCTCCACCGGGATGGCCGCCCACTCTCGGAAGAAGGCGAGCTGCCGGCAGAACCCGGCCGGGGTGTTGGCGTCGCCGCCGACGTCGATCGGCGAGATCGGTGAGATGAAGAACACGACCACGTTGATGGCGATGAGCGTCCAGTTGACGACCGCCGGGCGGCGGGTCGGGTTGTCGTCGTGGATCGGGATGAGCCCGAGCATCAGATTCCTACAGGAGGCTGCGCAGCCGCAGCAGGTCGACGATGCTGGCGTCCACCTTGACCTTGCCCGAGGTGAACGCGGACAGGAACGAGATCCGCCCCTCGACCAGGTCGATCAGGTCGTCGGAGCCGACCCGCAGCGTGATGTCGGCGCGGCCGTTGGGCGGGGCCTCGCTGGGCTGGGAGACGTGCCCGTTCTCGACCACCGAGTACCAGTCGGTGCCCAGGTCGGCGACGTGGCAGCGCAGGACCTTGCGGGTCGGGATGGCCGAGCGCACGTTGGCCTCGTTGCCGTCAAGGCGCGACATCATCACCCCGAGCTGCCGCTCGACCTCGGCCTTGGTCGCCAATCCCATCCTCCCTGGTCCGCTTCCGGCACCCCGGGTTCTACCACACGGGGTGGTCGCCAACCCGAGCTCGTTGACCGGTTCTGAGGCCGCTGACAGAATCCATGCGCCGGACACGCACTGGAGGTGGTGAGGTGGCGAGCGGGAGGGAACAGTACCTACAGGCCTTGGCGAGTCTCACCGACCTGACCAAGACCCAGGCCGAGCGGGTGGCGGCGCTGCTCGCCAAGCAGGGCGAGGTCCAGTCGGCCCAGGTCGGCCGGGTCGCCGAGGACCTGATGCGCCGCACCCAGAAGAACCGCGAGACCATGAGCCGTCTGATCCAGCGGGAGGTCAAGCGCCAGCTGGGCGTCCTCGGCATGGCCACCCGGGACGAGGTCGCCCGCCTCCAGCAGCGCGTGCGCGCCCTCGAGCAGGAGGTCGAGCGGGCCAGCAAAGCCCCAGCCGCCAGTTCCTCCCCGGCCAAGGCGACCACGGCGTCGACCAGGACCACCGGGTCGAGGACCTCCAAGACCACAGCCACATCGGCAAAGCCCGCGACGGCCAAGCCCTCGACCCGCACCCGCACCGCCGGCGCGAGCACGCGCTCGACAGCCTCCTCACCCCGCCGCAAGAAGAGCACCGGGTCGGGTCCGGACGGGTCAGGTTCCGGGTCCGGATGAGGAAGCGGCGGGTCCGGTCCGGCTGAGGAGGCGGCGGGTCCGGGTGTGGCAGTGGCGAGTTCGGTTGTGGCGGCGGCGGGTCCGGCGACGTTCCGGCGACGGGCGCGCCTGACCCACCCGGCCCGGTGCCGAGGGCCCCGGTAGGGAGGGTAGCCGACCCGCATACGAGCCGCTCCGGGTTGTCCACAGCCACCGTAGTGACCCGCGTGCGAGCCGCTCCGGGCTGTCCACAGCCACCGTGGTCACCGGCGTGCGACCGGCTCCGGGCTCTCCCGCCTTCGGGGTGCGACCCGCTGCACAGTTCTGCGCAGGCACCGGTGTGCGACCCGCTCCGGTGTCCGTAGCCACCTATACTGGCCGGGTTGTCGCCGTCGCAGGAGGTGTCGTGAGCGGGCCAGCCGATCCGCTGTCGCAGGGCAACGGTGCCGCCGACCCGGCGGCTGAGGTCGAGGCGGCGCTCGCCGGGCTCGACGAGGTCGACCTGGCCGCCCACGCGGACGCGTTCGAGGCGGTCAACAACGTCATCCTGGCCGAGCTCCACCGCCTCGAGGCGCTGTAGGGGCCCGGTGGCGACCCGGGTGCGGCTGGACCGCGAGCTGGTCCGGCGGGGACTGGCGCCCAGCCGCGAGGCGGCCTCCGTGGCGATCCGTGACGGGCGGGTCCTGGTCGCCGGGACGGTGGCGGCCAAGCCGTCGACGCTGGTCTCCACCGCCGACCCGGTCGCCCTGGCCGG
>DATENJ010000092.1:0-3793 GCA_035275125.1 Actinomycetes bacterium
GAACCCGGTCACCTCGACATACACCGAGAGGCCGATGCCGAGCTGGCGGACGTCGCCACGCTGGCGGCGGGCCGCCTGCTCGCCCCGCAGCTGCTCGTACCCGGCGGCCTCCAGCACCCGGTCGAGCGCCGCCTGGTAGTCGCCCGAGTCGTAGCGGGCCCGTGTCGCCGTGGTGTACGGGAACGCCCTGGCCGGGATCAGGTTGCGCCGCCGCAGCTCGGCCGGGTCGATGCCCAGCCTGGCCGCCAGCAGGTCGACCGCCCGCTCGAGCATGGCCGTGGCCTCGGGCCGGCCGGCGCCCCGGTAGGCAGCCACCGGGGTGGTGTTGGTGGCCGCGCACTCCCAGGCCACCTCGACCTTGGCGATCCGGTACACGCCCGAGGCCATGTAGCGGGTCGAGGACGGCATCGGCGTGGCGTCGGCCGGGTAGGCGCCGCCGTCGGCCAGCAGCCGCGCCCGCAGGCCGGTGATGCGGCCGTCCCGGGTCGCGGCCAGCTCGACCTCCTGGACCTGGGCCCGGCCGTGGGTCATGGCCAGCATGGTCTCCGAGCGGCTCTCGACGTAGCGGACCGGGCGGTGGAGCCGCAAGGCCAGCGCGGCCACCGCCACCTGCTCGGGGTAGGTGTGGATCCGGGCGCCGAAGGCCCCGCCGACCGCCGGGACGACCACCCGGACCCGCCCCGGGTCCAGCCCCAGCACCTCGGCGACCGTGTCCCGCGTCCAGAACGGCGCCTGGCTGGGGGCGTACAGGGTGAGGCCGTCGCGCTCGGGCTCGGGGACGGCCACGGCGGCGTTGGGCTCGATCGGGGCCGCGGCCACACGCTGGTTGACGAACCGGCCCCGGACCACCACCTCGGCCCCCTCAAGGGCCCGCGACGGCTCCGGCCAGCGGCGTGCCTTGGCCAGGTTGCCGCCCTCGTCGAACAGCCGGGGGGCGTCGGCGGCCAGGGCCGCCCGCGGGTCGATGACCACTTCGAGCGGCTCGTAGTCGACATCGACGGCCTCGGCCGCGTCGATCGCCTGGGCCCGGGTCGCGGCCACCACCACCGCCACCGCCTCGCCGAGGAAGCGGACGGTGCCGGTGGCCAGGACCGGGCGGGCCATGGCGGCCGGCGCACCCCCGGCCGGCAGCGGTGGCAGGTCGAGGTCGGCGGCGGTGAACACCCCGGCCACCCCCGGCATGGCCGCCGCCGGGGCCGGGTCGATGGCCAGGATCCGGCCGTGGGCCAGCGGCGCCCTCACGAACACGGCGTGCAGCGCCCCCGGCGGGACCAGGTCGTCGCAGTACAATGCCGCCCCTGTGAGCAGGGGAGGGTCCTCGCGCCGGAGCACGGCGCCGTCGGTGGTCGGGGTGGCCATTGGCAGAGCCTACGGCACGGCGGGTTCACGAAGCTTGGCGAGAACGATTGTCAGAAATGTGCGTACAAAGTTGTAGGTTTCTTGAGGGATTGTTTAAGCCGACTAGGCCATACGCACGCTATGTCCGGTCGCCTTCGAGGGTGGGCACGAGTACAGGGGAGGGCAGTGGTGATCGTCGGTTCGTTCAGGCTGCATTGTGGTAGGGCGCTGGCCGTTGCCGCGCTAGCGGCACTGGTCCTGGCCACCGGGATGGGAGCGGTCCCGAGGGGAGTGTCCGCCCGACCAGGGACGGCCGAACCCGTCCGGGTCATCGTGCAGAAGACCACCGCCGCCGACCCGGCGCCCGAGCTGGCCGTCCGCCGGCTCGGCGGCCAGGTCACCAGGGCCCTGCCGATCGTCGCCGGGTTCGCGGCCACCGTGCCCGCGGCCGCCGTCGGCGAGCTGGCCAGGCTGGCCGGGATCCGGGCCGTCACCCCGGACGACAAGGTCCGGGTCCAGGGCGCGGCCAGCACCAGTAGCGTCAAGTCGGTCTACCCCAAGGTGATCAAGGCCGACGCCGCCTGGGACCGAGGGATCACCGGCCGCGGGGTCACCGTGGCCGTGCTCGACACCGGGGTCGCGCCCGGCCTGCCCGACCTGGCCGGCCGGCTGGTCCAGGTGCGCAACGACCTCACCGGCCGGACCGAGCCCTGCAAGAACCTCTCGGGCGAGCTGGACTGCAACGACCGCTACGGCCACGGCACCTTCATCGCCGGGCTGGTCGCCGGCAACGGGGCCAGCTCGGGCGGCAAGTGGAAGGGCGTCGCCCCCGAGGCCAGCGTCCTGTCGGTCAAGGCCGCCGGGGCCGACGGCGCCGCCGACGTCAGCAACATCCTGGCCGCCATCCAGTGGGTGGTCTCGTTCAAGGACCGGTACAACATCCGGGTCCTCAACCTCAGCCTCGGCACCGACTCCAGGCAGGACTGGAAGGTCGACCCGCTCAACTACGCGGTCGAGCGGGCCTGGTCGGCGGGCATGACCGTGGTCGTGGCGGCCAGCAACGAGGGCCCGGACCCCGGGACCATCACCAAGCCGGCCGACGACCCCTGGGTGGTCACCGTCGGGGCCACCGACGACCGCGGCACCGCCGGCATCGGCGACGACCAGCTGCCCGACTTCTCGGGCCGCGGGCCGACCGCCCACGGGCTGGCCAAGCCGGACGTGGTCGCCCCCGGCGCCCACGTGATCTCCCTGCGGGCCCCCGGCAGCACCATCGACACCCAGTTCCCCAACTACGTCGACGGGTCCTACCGGCAGGGGAGTGGCACCTCCATGGCCACCGGGGTCGTCTCCGGCGCGGTCGCCCTGATGCTCCAGGCCAACCCGGGCTTCACCCCCGACCGGGTGAAGCACGCGCTGGCCGCCACGGCCAGGGACACCGCCTCCAGCGACCCGATGGCCGTCGGGTCGGGGGTGGTGGACGCCGACGCCGCCGCCTTCTCGGCCCCTGCCGGGCTGGCCAACCAGGGCCTGGCCCGCTCCAACGGGAAGGGCAGCCTCGCCCTCAGCCGCGGGTCGGTGCAGGTCCAGACGAACGACCTGCTCAACACGGTCCTCGGCCCCACCCTCGGGATCACCCTGACCGCCCAGCTCCTGCTCTGGAACCCCGGCGGCTACACCAACATCCAATGGGTCCCCTCCAACTGGTACCTCTCCACCTGGGAGATCTACCGCTGGAACCGGGTCCAGTGGTACGGCAACGACTGGCCCGGCCGGAAATGGCGCGGGTCCAGCTGGTACGGGCAGGAGTCGGAGGAGTCGTACGGGTCGAGCCTGGCCGGGTCCGCCTGGTACGGCGCCTGGGAGTAGCGTGACCAGCTCGGCTGGCACCGCCACGGGGAAGACGCTTCCACGCGCCTTCCCCGTGCCCGTACTCCTGTTCACGGCCGGCCTGGCCGCCCTCGGCGTCACCGGCGGCCTGCTCGCCACCGACCAGCCGGTGGTGGCCACGGTGTCCTGGCCGGTCGTGGTGTCGTTCCTGATCCTGCTCACCGCGGCCGGCTTCCCGACGCTGCAGTTCCAGTGGAGCGACCAGGGGGACGCCGAGGACCTGTTCGAGGCCATCCTCGCCCCGGCCATCTTCGTCCTCCCGCCGCTGTTGGCGGTGCTGGTGGTCGGCCTCGCCCAGACCCTCTCCGAGGGGATGCAGCGCATCCATCCCGTCAAGGCCGCCTTCAACGTGGCCCAGTGGATGGCCGCGGCCGCCGCCGGCAGCATTGTCCTGTCGCTCCTGCGCGACCGGGCCGCCCCCCCGACCACCCGCGACCTGCTTGCCCTGTCGGCCGCCATGGCCGCGACCACGGCGGTCAACATCGTGGCCTTCGTCGGGATCTTCTGGCTGACCGGGTCCCAGTCGCTCGGCAGCGTCCTGGTCTCGGTGAAGCCGCTGGTGGTG
>DATENJ010000093.1:0-3174 GCA_035275125.1 Actinomycetes bacterium
GGGAGCCGCCGGAGACCAGGGCGCGGAGGGGGGCCAGGGTGTCGTTGGTGACGTGGCCGGCCCAGACCAGCTCCCAGACGGCTAGGAGGAGCTCGCTGTCGTTGCCGGCGGCGACGGTGTCCGAGAGCTGGCGGAAGAACATCGCCCCGCGGGCGGCCAGGGCGTCGCGGATCTGGGTGGCCAAGGGCGACAGCTCGACGGGGACGGGTTCGGGGAGGAGCAGCGGGGCGGTGTCGGCTAGGTACAGGCCGACCCAGCCGTCGTCGGAGCCGAGTGCGCCCGATCCGGCCCAGACGACCTCGCCAGAGGCGCAGAGCTGGTCGAGAAGGCCCGGGTGGTAGCCGGGCAGGCGGGCGGCCAGGACCTGGCGCTCAAGGGCCGAGGCGGGCACGGCCGCCCCCTGGAGCTGTTCGACGACCCGGAACAGGGCGTCGACGTCGGCCGAGCGGGGTCCGGCCGGGCCGACCCCCTGCCAGGCGCCGAGGAAGCGGGCCATCGCCTCCTGGGGGACGGGCTCGACCTCACGGCGCAGGGCGGCCAGGGAGCGCCGCCGCAGCCGGCGCAGCACCTCGGCGTCCAGCCACTCACGACCCGACCCTCCGGGGCGGAACTCGCCCTGGACGACCCGGCCGGTCGCCTCCAGCCGGGCAAGGGTCTGGGAGACCACGGCAACGCCCAGGCCGAGCCGGCGGGCCGGGTCGTCGGCCAGGAACGGCCCGTGGGTGCGGGCGTAGCGGGCCACCAGGTCGCCCACCGGGTCGGCCACCGGCTCGAGGAACGCCTGTGGCACCCCGACCGGCGGGGCGGCCCCCAACCCGTCGCGGAGCCGGGCCACGTCCTCGATGGCCACCCAGCGTTCCTGTCCGCCGACCCGTAGCCGAACCGCCCGCCGGGAGGCCTCCAGCTCGGCCAGCCAGCCGGGGGCGGCCTCCGGGTCGGCGCTGCGGGCGGCCGCCTCCTGCACGGTCAGGTCGCCCAGCAGCCGCAGGGCGTCGTGCAGGCCGTCGGGGTCGCGGACCTTGCGCTCGGGGGTGAGCAGCTGCAGCTCCAGCTCCAGGTCGGCCAGGGCGGCCTGGTCGATCAGGTCACGCAGCTCCTCGCGGCCCAGCAGCTCGGCCAGGACCGACCGGTCGAGCGAAAGGGCCTGGGCCCGCCGCTCGGCCAGGGGGGCGTCGCCCTCGTACATGAACGCGGCCACATAGCCGAACTGGAGGGAGCTGGCGAACGGCGACGGGAACGGGGTGTCGACCTCGACCACCCGGACCTGGCGGCTGGCCACCTGGGCCATCAGCTCCTTGAGGCCGGGCAGGTCGAACACGTCCTGGAGGCACTCGCGCATCGTCTCCAGCACCACCGGGAACGAGCCGTACTTGGAGGCGACCTGGAGCAGCCCGGCGCTGCGCTGGCGCTGCTGCCACAGGGGTGTGCGCCGGTCGGGGCGGCGCCGGGGCAGCAGCAGGGCCCGGGCGGCGCACTCGCGGAAGCGGCTGGCGAACAGGGCCGAGCCCCCGACCTCCCCCACCACCAGGTCCTCGATCTCGTCGGGGTCGAACAGGATCGACTCGGCGGCCGGGGCCTCGTCGACCTCGGGGAGCCGGACCACCACCCCGTCGTCGGTGTACATGGTCTGGACCTCGAGGCCGAGGCGCTCCCGGACCCTGGCCTCGATGGCCTGGGACCAGGGGGCGTGGACCTGGGCGCCGAACGGCGAGTGGACGCAGACCCGCCAGTCGCCAAGCTCGTCGCGGAAGCGCTCGACCACGATGGTGCGGTCGTCGGGCAGCACCCCGGTGGCCTCGCGCTGCTCGTCCAGGTAGGCGCCCAGGTTGCCGGCGGCGAACTCGTCGAGACCGGCCGCCCGCAGCCGCTCGGTCCGCGCCTCCAGGGTCAGGCCGGACAGCTCGCGGAGGAACCCGCCAAGGGCCCGGCCCAGCTCGACCGGGCGCCCCAGCATGTCGCCGTGCCAGAACGGCAGCTTGCCCGGCTGGCCGGGGGCCGGGGACACCAGCACCCGGTCGTGGGTGATGTCCTCGATCCGCCAGCTGGAGGCGCCGAGGGTGAACACCCCGCCGACCCGGGACTCGTACACCATCTCCTCGTCCAGCTCGCCGACCCGGGTGGCGCGCTCCCCGACCAGGAAGACGCCGAACAGGCCCCGGTCGGGGATGGTCCCGCCGGAGGTGACGGCCAGGCGCTGGGCCCCCGGCCGGCCGGTCAGCCGCCCCTCGACCCGGTCCCAGTTGAGCCGGGGCCGCAGCTCGGCGAACTCGTCCGAGGGGTAGCGGCCCGACAGCATGTCGAGCACGCTGTCGAGGGCGCTGCGGGGCAGCTCGGCGAACGGGGCCGCCCGGCGGACCAGGGCCTCCAGGTCGTCGATCGTCCAGTCGTCCATGGCCACCATGGCCACGATCTGCTGGGCGAGCACGTCCAGGGGGTTGCGCGGGTAGCGCATGGCCTCGATGGCCCCGGCCCGCATGCGCTCGACCACGACCGCGCTCTCGACCAGGTCGCCGCGGAACTTGGGGAAGACGATGCCCCGGCTGACCGCGCCCACCTGGTGGCCGGCCCGGCCGATGCGCTGGAGGCCGGACGCGACCGAGCTGGGCGCCTCCACCTGGATGACCAGGTCGACCGCGCCCATGTCGATGCCCAGCTCCAGCGAGCTGGTCGCGACCACCGCGGGCAGGCGGCCGGCCTTGAGGTCCTCCTCGATCTCGGTCCGCTGCTCGCGGCTGACCGAGCCGTGGTGGGCGCGGGAGAGCTCGGTCTCGGCCAGCTCGTTGAGGTTGGCGCACAGCCGCTCGGCCAGGCGGCGGGAGTTGGCGAACACGATGGTCGAGCGGTGGGCCCGGATCAGCTCGACCAGCCGCTCGTCGATGTGGGGCCAGATCGAGGAGCGGTCGGGCCCCCCCGAGGCCGACCCGCTGGCCGGGTCGTCGGAGGCCTCGCCGATGGCGGCCATGTCCTCGACCGGGACCACCACCGAGAGGTCGAAGGCCTTCTCACTCGGCGGGGCCACGACCGTGACCGGCCGGGGGCCGCCGAGGAAGCGGGCCACCTCGTCCAGCGGGCGGACGGTGGCCGAAAGGCCGATGCGGCGGGCCGGCCGCTCCAGCAGCTCGTCCAGACGCTCCAGGCTGAGGGCGAGATGGGCCCCGCGCTTGGTGGCGACCA
>DATENJ010000094.1:0-5023 GCA_035275125.1 Actinomycetes bacterium
CCCGATCACCATGTCGACCCGGCAGCCTCGCGCCCGCAGCTCGGCGGCCAGGAAGAACAGCGGGGCGGTGCCGTAGCCGCCGCCGACCAGCACGCAGCCGGCCGGGACCTCCGGCGGGTCGAACGCCCGGCCGAGGGGGCCGAGCGCGTCGACCACGTCATGGGGCCGCAGCCCGGCCAGCGCCCTGGTCCCGGCCCCGACAACGTCGAACACCACCTCCACAGAACCTCCCGATTCACCGGGGGCCCACCCCGGCGGTCCCCCGGATCCCCCCGGGGGTCCGGCCTGGTGGATCGAGAACGGCCGCCGTAGGGGGGTTGCGCGGTCCTCTCCGGCCAGCAGGTGGACGAACTGCCCGGGCCGGGCGGCGGCGGCGATCTGTGGGGCGGCCAGAGTCAGCGCCTGGTACTCCCCCACCCGGCGGCGGTCCAGCACCTCGCACAGCTCCCGGAGGGGGCTCATCGGCCGTGCCAGGCCTGGAGGGGGCGGACGCCCAGCTCGCCGGCCAGGCGGGCCTCGATCCCCTGGACGACGGCGGTGAGGCCGGACAGGGTGGTGATGCAGGGGATGTCGGCGGCCACGGCGGCGATCCGGATGTCGTAGCCGTCCTCCCTGGCCCCCGGGCCGGCCGGGGTGTTGACGACCAGGTCGATCTCCCCGGCCCGGATCCGGTCGACCACGTTGTCGGGCCCCTCGTGGCCCTTGCGGACGATTGTCGCCTCGACCCCGTTGCGGTGCAGGACCCCGGCCGTGCCGGTGGTCGCGACCAGCGTGAAGCCCAGGTCAGCGAGGCGCTTGGCCGGCAGGACGATGGCCCGCTTGTCGGCGTTGCGGACCGACAGGAAGGCCACCCCCTTGGCCGGGAGGGCCCCGTAGGCGGCCTCCTGGCTCTTGGCGAACGCGGCCCCGAAGCGGGCGTCGAGCCCGAGGACCTCGCCGGTGGAGCGCATCTCGGGCCCGAGCAGCGAGTCGGCGCCCGGGAAGCGGGCGAACGGCAGCACCGCCTCCTTGACCCCGACGTGGGCCGGCTCGACCGCCCGGAGGTCGAGGCCGGCCAGGGTCGACCCGGTCATCAGCAGCGCCGCCGCCTTGGCCACGGGCAGGCCGGTGACCTTCTCCACGAACGGCACCGAGCGGCTGGCCCGCGGGTTGGCCTCCAGGACGTACAGCCGCTGGCCCTTAAAGGCGAACTGGACGTTGAGGATCCCGACCACGCCGAGGGCGCGGCCGAGGCGGGCGGTTGCCTCCTCGACGGCGGCCACCTGGTCGGCCCCGAGGGTGATGGGCGGGAGCACGCAGGCCGAGTCGCCGGAGTGGATGCCGGCCTCCTCGATGTGCTCCATCACCCCGCAGACCAGCACCTGCCCGTCGGTGTCGCAGAGCGCGTCGACGTCGACCTCGACCGCGTCCTCGAGGAACCTGTCCACCAGAACAGGCCGGTCGCCCAGTCCGTTGACGGCGGCCAGGGCGCTGGAGCGGCTGAGGCCGTCGGCGTCGTAGCAGACCTCCATGGAGCGGCCGCCCAGCACGTAGGAGGGGCGGACCAGGACCGGGTAGCCGACCCGGTCGGCCACCGCCAGGGCCTGCTCGACGGTGGCCGCCTGGCCCCAGGGCGGGGCGTCGAGGCCGCACCGCTCCAGGACGGTCCCGAACCGGCCCCGGTCCTCGGCCAGGTCGATGGCGTCGGGCGGGGTGCCGAGCAGCGGCACCCCTGCCGCGGCCAGCCCCTGGGCCAGTTGCAGCGGGGTCTGGCCGCCCATGGTCACGATCACCCCGACGAGGTCGCCCCCCGCCGCCTCGGCCCGGCACACCTCGAGCACGTCCTCGCAGGTCAGCGGCTCGACATAGAGGCGGTCGGCGATGTCGTAGTCGGTGGAGACGGTCTCGGGGTTGCAGTTGACCATGACCGTCTCGTAGCCGGCCTCCCGCAGGGCCTGGACGGCGTGGACACAGGCGGTGTCGAACTCGACGCCCTGGCCGATCCGGTTGGGCCCCGACCCAAGCACCACCACCCGGCGCCGGCCGGTGGCCGGGACCTCGGTCTCCTCCTCGTAGGTCGAGTAGTGGTAGGGCGTGGAGGCCTCGAACTCGCCGGCGCAGGTGTCGACCGAGCGGTAGACGGGCTCGACCCCGAGGGCGCGGCGGCGGGTCCGGACCTCGCCCTCGGTGGCCCCGACGGCCGCCGCCAGCTGGGGGTCGGAGAACCCGTGGCGCTTGGCCCGCCAGAGCAGCCCCCGGCCGAGGTCGTCGATGGAGGCGGCCGCGGCCACCTCGGTCCCGACCTCGACAATGCGGGCGATCCCGTCCACGAACCAGGGGTCGATATCGGAGGCGGCGGCCACCTCGTCGACCGTCCTGCCGAGCCGCAGGGCCCGCTCGACCGCCTCCAGCCGATCGGCGGTCGGCCGGGCGCACGCGGCCAGCAGGGCCTCTGGAGCGGCCCCGGGGGTGCCAGGGGCCGGGTCGGCGGCGGGGCTGCCGAGGCCGGAGCGGCCGTTCTCCAGGGAACGGCTGGCCTTCTGGAGGGCCTCGGGGAAGGTCCGGCCGATGGCCATGACCTCCCCGACCGACTTCATCCGGGTGGTCAGCTCTGGGTCGGCCCCTGGGAACTTCTCGAAGTTGAACCGGGGCACCTTGACGACCACGTAGTCGAGGGTCGGCTCGAAGGCGGCGGCGGTCTTGCCGGTGACCTCGTTGCGGATCTCGTCGAGGGTGAAGCCGACGGCCAGCTGGGCGGCCACCTTGGCGATCGGGAACCCGGTGGCCTTGGAGGCGAGGGCCGAGGAGCGCGACACCCGCGGGTTCATCTCGATCACGACCCGGCGGCCGGTCCGGGGGTCGACGGCGAACTGGACGTTGGCCCCGCCGGTCTCGACCCCGACGGCCCGCAGCACGGTCAGGGCGTCGTCGCGCATCTCCTGGTATTCGCGGTCGGACAGGGTCATCTGGGGGGCGACGGTGACCGAGTCGCCGGTGTGGACGCCCATCGGGTCGACGTTCTCGATCGAGCAGACGACCACGGCGTTGTCGGCCCGGTCGCGCATCACCTCGAGCTCGAACTCCTTCCAGCCGAGCACCGACTCCTCGATCAGGACCCGGCCGACCGGGCTGGCGGTCAGGCCCTCGCCGAGCAGCCGCTCCAGCTCCCCTGGGGTCCGGGCGATGCCGCCGCCCCAGCCGCCGAGGGTGAACGAGGGCCGCAGGACCACCGGCAGCCCGAGGTCGCCGGCGGCGGCCAGGCCCTCGTCGACCGAGCTGACCTCGACCCCGCGGGGCAGGTCGAGCCCGGCCGCCCGGCAGGTCTCGGCGAACTCGACCCGCGACTCGGCCCGGCGCACCGCGTCCACGGTGGCCCCGATGAGCTCGACCCCGAGCCGCTCGAGGGTGCCGTTCTCGTGCAGGGCCACGGCCAGGTTGAGGGCCGTCTGCCCGCCGAGGGTGGGCAGCAGGGCGTCGGGCCGCTCGGCCTCGAGCACGGCCGCCACCGGGCCGGGGGTGAGCGGCTCCAGGTAGGTGGCGTCGGCCACCTCGGGGTCGGTCATGATCGTGGCCGGGTTGGAGTTGACCAGCACGACCCGCAGCCCCAGTCCCCGCAGGGCCCGGCAGGCCTGGGTGCCCGAGTAGTCGAACTCGGCCGCCTGCCCGATGACGATCGGCCCCGACCCCACGACCAGGATCGTGCCCAGGTCGTCCCGCAGCGGCACTAGGCGTCACCCCGCCGGACCTCGGGCGGGGCGCCGCTGGTCGAGCTGGGCCCACGCTCGGGGGGGTTCTGGGGGGCGCGTTCGGCTCCCCCGGCGGGCTGGGCGTCATAGGCGCTCTGGCCGGCGTCCCAGCCGTCGTAGAGGCCCCTGTCCATGGCCTCGGCCCACAGGGCCCGCACCTGGGACGGGCTCAGCAGGCGGAGGCGGATGGCGAACCGGCTGGCCCCCTCGACGCTGGCCACAAGGGTGCGGAGCTTGGCCTCGTCCTGGGCGGTGGTGCGCCGGCCGGTGGGCGAGACGCCGGCCTCGGCCTCGCCGCGAAGGCTCGACTTGAGGGTGAGGACCCGCTCGAACTCGGCCCGTAGGGCGTCGGCGACCTCCCCGGCCGGGGGTAGGGCGCCCTGGTCGACCCCGCCCAGGGCCCGGAACGTCCGCTGCTCACTCATGTCGGGCTCCTTCCATCAGATCGGCGAACCGCTCGAACAGGGGGTGGGCGTCGTGCGGGCCTGGAGCGGCCTCCGGGTGGTACTGGACCGAGAACGCCGGCGCGTCCAGGCACTCCAGGCCCTCGACGACGCCGTCGTTGGCGTTGGCGTGGGTGACCCGCACGTTGGCGGGCAGGCTGTCGCCGTCGACCGCGAATCCATGGTTGTGGCTGGTGACCGCGACCCGGCCGGTGGCCAGCTCGACCACCGGCTGGTTGACGCCCCGGTGGCCGAACTTGAGCCGGACGGTGCGGCCGCCGACGGCCTGGCCGAGGAGCTGGTGGCCGAGGCAGATGCCGAACAGCGGCACCCGGCCGAGCAGCTCACGGGTCGCCTGGACGCCGTGGCCGACGGTGGCCGGGTCGCCGGGGCCGTTGGACAGCATCACCCCGTCGGGGTCCCAGGCCAGTGCCTCGGCGGCCGGGGTGGCGGCCGGCACGACCAGCACCCTGGCGCCGAGCCGGCGCAGCCGCCAGGCGATGTTGGCCTTGGCCCCGAAGTCGTACAGCACCACCTTCAGGTGCTCGTCCCCGTCGGCGGGCAGCTCGACCGGGGCCGTCCTGGTCACCTGGTCGACCATGGCCAGGCCGGTGGGGTCGGGGGCGGCCAGGGCGAGCTCGCGCAGCCGCCCTGGGTCGGCGACCCCGGTCGAGAGGGCGCCCCGCATCGCCCCGCGCTGGCGCAGGTGCCGGACCAGCCGCCGGGTGTCGAGCCCCTCGACCCCGGGCACCCCGGCCGCCTCCAGCTCCTCGGCCAGGCTGCGCTCGGCCCGCCAGCTGGAGGGCCGCCGCGCCGCCTGCCGGACCAGGAAGGCGGCCACCTGGACCTTGTCGG
>DATENJ010000095.1:0-2037 GCA_035275125.1 Actinomycetes bacterium
AACCCCGACCGCCAGGCGGCGGTGGCCAGGGCGGCCGCCGCCGCCAGGGCGCCGATCCTGCTCGGCGCCACCACCCGGCTCGACCCCGACCACCTGGCCACCGAGGGCCTGCTCTACACCCCCGAGGGCCAGCTCGCCGACCGCTACCAGAAACGGCGGCTGGTCCCCTTCGGTGAGTTCGTCCCCTTCGGGAGTGTCCTGGGCCGGCTGGTCCCGGCCACCCGCGAAGGCGTCCCCTACGACAAGGTCCCGGGCCAGCGCCTGGAGCCGCTGCTGATCGACGGGGTCCGGGTCGGGCCGCTGATCTGCTGGGAGTCGGCCTACCCCGGCGACGCCCGCCAGCTGGCCCGCGACGGCTCCCAGGTACTGCTGATCATGACCAACAACGCCTCGTTCGGGACCGGGGCTGGGCCCCGCCAGCACCTGGCCGCCGGGCAGCTGCGGGCGGTCGAGACCGGCCGGACCATCGTCCAGGCCGCCGTCACCGGGATCAGCGCGGTCATCGACCCGGCCGGGCGGACCAGCTCCGAGACCGGGCTGTACCAGGACACGGTGGTCCGGGTCCAGGCCGCCCCGCGCAGCGGGCAGACCCTGTACGTGCGCTACGGGCGGGGGATCGAGGCCGCGCTGATCGGGGTCGTCGTTGGCGGGCTCGTGCTGGCCGGGCTGCTGCGACGCCGAGGGCTCGGCGGGGTCCCCCGGCCGGCTCCCAACGACCAGCCGGTGCCGGTCTGGGGGGAGTCGTGAGGGCGCTGGTGGTGATCCCGACCTACAACGAGGCCGAGTCGGTGGGGGAGGTGCTTGACCGGGTGCTGCTGGCCGACCCGAGGGTCGACGTGCTGGTGGTGGACGACGGCAGCCCCGACGGGACGGCCAAGCTGGTGCTGGGCCGGGCCGAGGGGGAGCCCCGGGTCCAGCTGATGGAGCGGGCCGGCAAACAGGGGCTGGGGGCCGCCTACCGGGCCGGGTTCGCCTGGGGGCTGGAGCGGGGCTACGACGCCATGGTGGAGATGGACGCCGACCTGTCGCACCCGCCGGACCGGCTGCCGGCGCTGCTGGACGGCCTGGCCGCCGCCGACCTGGTGATCGGGTCGCGGTACGTGCCCGGGGGCCGGACGGTCAACTGGAGCCGGCTGCGGGAGGCGATCTCGCGGGGCGGCAACGCCTATGTCCGCCTCGCCCTCGGGATCCCGGTGCACGACTGCACCGCCGGGTACCGGGCCTACCGGCGCGAGGTGCTGGAGGCCCTGCCGGTGGCGGCGGTCCGGTCCAACGGCTACTGCTTCCAGGTCGAGATGGCCCACCGGACCTGGCAGGAGGGGTTCGAGGTGGTGGAGGTGCCGATCACCTTCACCGAACGGGTCTCGGGGGTGTCCAAGATGAGCAAGCAGATCGTCGCCGAGGCCCTGCTGCGGGTCGCCCAGTGGGCCCTGACCGGGGGGCGGCGCCGGGCCCGGAACCACCATCCGCGCAGCATCGCCCGGGCCGGCGGCTGACGGGCGGCCCGGTGGGACTGGACCCCGACGCCGAGGCGGCCGCGATCACCGCCACCCTGCGGGCCCTGGCCCCTGAGCTGACCTCGGTCCCGATGATCAAGACCAGCCGGCCCTTCTACGGCGCCCGGGTCGGCGACCTGCGCGCCACCGCCGCCGGCTGGCTGCGAGCCCACCGCGACGCCACCCCGGCCGAGGTCGCCGAGCTGGCCGACCGGCTCTGGAGCACCGGCGTCCGCGAGGAGCAGCTGGTCGCCTGCTTCCTGCTCGCCCGGGACCGGGCCGCCCTTGCCGCCACCGGCCCCGAGCGGGTGCGGGCCTGGACGGCCCTGCTCGACAACTGGGAGACCACCGACCAGCTGGGCATGAACGTGCTCGGCCCGCTGGTCGCCCTCGACCCGGGCGGCCACCTGGGGCTGCTGGAGGAGCTGGCCGGCGACCCCGACCCCTGGGCCCGGCGGCTCGCCCTGGTCGTGGCCACCCGGCTGGCCAGGGCCGACGACCCCGCCCGGTGGTGGCCGGCGGTCGCCGAGCTGCTGCTCCG
>DATENJ010000096.1:0-7094 GCA_035275125.1 Actinomycetes bacterium
AAGTCGCCGCGGAAACGGGTTCCGGCCACCAGCCCCACCAGGTCCAGCTGCACCACCCGCTTGCCCTGCAACGTCTGCGGTACGTCGCCCTCGACGATGCGCTCGGCGATGCCCTCCACGATGGCGGTCTTGCCCACGCCGGGCTCGCCGATGAGGACCGGGTTGTTCTTGGTCCGGCGGGACAGCACCTGCATGACCCGCTCGATCTCCTTCTCGCGCCCGATCACCGGGTCGAGCTTGCCCTCGCGGGCCAGCTGGGTGAGGTTGCGCCCGAACTGGTCGAGCACCAGCGAGCCCTGCGGCTGGGACTCGCCGGGGGCGCCGCCGCCCTGGCCCTCCTTGCCGCCAGCGTAGCCGGACAGCAGCTGGATGACCTGCTGGCGGACACGGGAGAGGTCGGCGCCCAGCTTGACCAGCACCTGGGCGGCCACGCCCTCGCCCTCGCGGATCAGCCCGAGCAGGATGTGCTCGGTGCCGATGTAGTTGTGGCCGAGTTGCAGCGCCTCGCGCAGCGACAGCTCGAGGACCTTCTTGGCTCGGGGGGTGAAGGGGATGTGCCCGGTGGGCGCGCTCTGGCCCTGGCCGATGATCTCCTCGACCTGAGCCCGGACGGCCTCCAGCGAGATGCCGAGCGACTCCAACGCCTTGGCGGCGACCCCTTCGCCCTCGTGGATCAGCCCGAGCAGGATGTGCTCGGTGCCGATGTAGTTGTGATTGAGGAGCCGAGCCTCCTCCTGCGCGAGCACGACGACCCGTCGAGCTCGGTCGGTGAAGCGCTCAAACATGCCAAACCCCCAGGGATACGGCGGCAGCGGTTCCTTGCCGCCAATCGACTATACACCTGGCCCTCCGACGCCCCGTACGGGAGTTGAGGGACGTCCAGGTACGCTCTTTGTCTACTTGGACAACGCCTCGGAGCAAGGCGCTGTTCCCGAATTCGTCTCCGCTTCATCGGCGCCCGCCGCGAGGACTTGACGGGCGCCTACATCTCTTCCGGCCGGAGCTGCGGGAACAGCAGGGCCTCGCGGATCGAGGACAGGTCGGCCAGCAGCATCACCAGCCGGTCGACCCCGATCCCGAGGCCGGCGTTGGGCGGCAGGCCCAGCTCCAGCGCGCGCAGGTAGGCCTCGTCGACCACCATGGCCTCCTCGTCCCCGCCAGCCTTGGCCAGGGCCTGCTCCTCGAAGCGGGCCCGCTGCTCGTCGGGGTCGGTCAGCTCCGAGAAGCAGTTGGCGTACTCTCGCCCCCCGATGATCAGCTCGAACCGCTCGGTGACGAACGGGTTGTCGCGGTGAGGGTGGGCCAGGGGCGAGACCTCGACCGGGTAGTCGGTCACGAAGGTCGGGCCGATGATGGCGCGCTCGGCGTGCTTCTCGTACAGCTCGAGGATCAGCTTGCCGGTGGCCCAGCCGGGCTCGGCGGCCACCCCGTGCTGCTCGCACAGCTCGCGGACCCGGTCCAGCGGCCAGTCGTAGGCCAGGTCGGGCTGGCCGATGGCCTCGCGGACGGCGTCGAGCATGGTGACCTCGTCCCAGTCGCCGTCGAGGTCGACCTCCCGGCCCCGGTAGGTCACCCGGCGCCCGCCCGCGGCGGCGTCGGCCGCCTCCTGGATGACGCCGCGGGCCAGCTCCATCATGTCCCGGTAGTCCTGGAACGCCGAGTTCGACTCCAGCATGGTGAACTCGGTGTTGTGGGTGGCGTCGATGCCCTCGTTGCGGAACACCCGCCCCAGCTCGAACACCCGGTCCACCCCGCCGACCAGCAGCCGCTTCAGGTACAGCTCGCAGGCCACCCGGAGATAGAGGTCGGTGTCGAGCGCGTTGTGGTGGGTGACGAACGGCCGCGCCAGAGCGCCCCCGGGGACCGGGTTGAGGATCGGGGTCTCGACCTCGAGGAAGCCCCGGGCCAGCATCGAGTCGCGCAGGGACCGGACCACCTCGGAGCGCGCCCGCAGGGCCCGCAGGGCCGCCGGGTTGACGGCCAGGTCGAGCTCGCGCTGGCGGGAGCGGAGCTCGACGTCGGTCAGGCCCTTCCACTTGTCGGGCAGGGGCCGCAGGGCCTTGCCGAGCAGGTACACCTCGGTCGCCTTGACCGACAGTTCGCCCTTCCTGGTCTTGACCACCGGGCCCTGCACCCCGACCCAGTCGCCGACGTCCAGGTCGACCACGACCTCGAACTGCTCGCTCCCCAGCGCCTGCACCGTCAGCATCACCTGGAGCTCGTGGCCGTCGTGGCGCAGGGTCCAGAAGGCGAGGCGGCCCATGGAGCGCTTGAGGACGATCCGGCCGGCCACCCGGACGACGTCGCCCGACTCCTCGCCGTCCTTCAGCTGGTGGTCCCAGCCCCGGCGGACCTCCTCGAGGGTGTGGGTGCGCTGGAAGCCGACCGGGTAGACGTCGATCCCGGCCGCCCGCAGCCGGCCCAGCTTGACCCGGCGCGCCTGCTCGACCGCCGAGCGGTCTTCGTCGTCTGGCACGGGTCGGGCGGCTCCTCGGGAGGGCGTCGGTCCTTCAAGCCCGCATGCTACCCGAGGGCCGCCCGCTCACCGCCCGGCTCAGCGCCGGTCGTCGTCCTCGGGGCCGGTGGTCAGGTCCTCCTCGGCGACCACGGTGCCGGTGCGCCGGGTGACGAGGACGTTGACCGCCCAAAGGGCGAGGCCGCCCAGCAGCAGGTAGACGGCCGTGCGGTAGATCTCGGCCGTCCGGTCGATGGGGAGCAGGAACACCAGGCCGACGGCCGCGCCCACGAAGGGCAGGAACCTCGGCGCGGTGAAGTGCTGGTGGCCCACCCGGTCGCGCCGCAGCACCAGCACGGCGACGTTGACGAGCAGGAACACCGAGGTCAGCAGGAGCACGGTGGTGTCTGAGAGGCCCTCCAGGTCCTTGGTGGTGAGGATCAGCAGGATCGACAGAGCGGTGGTGAAGACGATCCCGAACCAGGGCGTCTTGCGCGGCGACACCAGGCCGAACGGCGCCGGCAGCACCCCCTGGTTGGCCATGCCGTACAGCAGCCGCGAGGCCATCAGCATGTTGATCAGCATGGTGTTGGAGACCGCGATCATGGCCACGGCCGAGAACACCGTGTCGGCGTTGAGGCCGGGGACGCCCAACTTGACGATCTCCAGCAGCGGGCCGCTGGACTCGGTGAGGGTGTCAAGGGGCACGGTCATGGCCGCGGTGAAGCCGACCAGCAGGTAGATGATGCTGGCCCCGACGATGCCGGTGAGCAGGGCCGGCGGGAACGAGCGGACGGGGTCGCGGACCTCCTCGGCCATGTTCACCGAGTCCTCGAAGCCGATGAAGGCGTAGAAGGCGGTGGCGGCGCCGGCGGTGATGCCGGTGAGGACGCCGAAGCCGGTGCCCTCGAACTCGAACGCCTGGCCGGGGTTGCCGTCCCCGCTGACCAGCACCTTGGCGCCGACCAGGATGATGAACAGCAGCCCCGACAGCTCGACGGCGGTGATGGCGATGTTGATCCTGATCGACTCACCCACGCCCCGGTAGTTGACGGCCGCGACCAGCAGGATGACGGCCACCGCAATCAGCTTCATGGGCGGGTTCTCGACCCCGAACAGCCCGGTGAAGTAGTCGCCGCCGACCCGGGTGGCGGCGAACGAGGCCGAGGTCACACCCGAGGCCATCACGGCGATGGTGACCATGAAGCTGAGGATGGTGACCCCGAACGCCCGGTGGACGTACAGCGCGGCCCCGGCCGCCCTCGGGTACTTGGTGACCAGCTCCAGGTAGGCGAACGCGGTGACGAGGGCGAGCAGGAAGGCGACCAGGAACGAGGCCCAGATGGCACCGCCCACGTTGGCGGCGACGTCGCCGGTGAGCGAGTAGATGCCGGCGCCGAGGATGTCGCCGAGGATGAAGAAGGTCAGCATCGGCCGGGTGATCACCCGGTTGAGGCGGGTCTCCTCCGGGTCCTCGATGCTGGTGATGTGGCCGGCGGCGCCGACAGGCGGACGCTCCTCCGGGTCGCGGTCGATGCTGTCGGTCATCCTTGACCACCTCCTTCGTGGAGGGGTTGTTTCCCGCCATGGGGATGTCGAACCGCGCCCCCCATTACCGCGCGATTAGGTGGCCGGAGGATCGTTCGTCGTGGCTTCAGGCGGACCCCTCGCGATCGGGACCCACCTACCCCCGCCGGAGCCGCGCCGATGACGACGACCGCATCCCCAGGCTGGCAGACCCGAAGCTGGGTCGCCGCCACGCCGAGGACTTCTGTCCTCCACCTCGGCGTCGGGTCGTCAGGGTCGCTACCCGGACCGGCCGCCCCGGTACCCGCCAGGGCGTGTGGCGCGACCTCCGAGTCCAACCCCGGCCCCCGCCCCCCCATCCCCCAGGGGCCGGGGTTGGACACTGGCGCACTAATGCGGCCGCGCCGCCACCAGTGTGGCCAGCGCCGCCACGATCATGGCGGCGCCGGCGAGCTGGCCGGGGGGGCCGAAGTTGAGGGCGCTGCCGTAGATCACCAGGAACAGGCCCATGAGGAGGCCGAGGCTGGCCAGGCTGCCGACGCCGGAGCGGCGGCGGGCGCGGGCGAAGTCGGTACGGCCGCGCCGGCCGAGGAAGACGTCGAGGACAGCGGCCGGGTGGTCCTCCTCGGGCAGGTAGAGCCAGGTCTCGCCGGGCCCCTCGTCGACCAGGAGGAGCCAGCCGGCCAGGGGCGGCGGCTCGGTGGCGGCCTCGACCCGGGCGGCGCGGTCGCCGATCGCCGGGACACGCATGGCCCGGTCCCTGGCCGGGGTCGCGGCCACCACCACCCGGACCGGCAGCAGGCCGTCCGGGTCGACCGTGGCCGTCGCGGCCAGCCGGTCGAACACCGGCCCGTGCTCGGCCATGCGCCGCCACACGGCGACGCCCTCACGCCGGACCAGCCCCTCCTGGGTCGTCGGGGGGCCGAGCACGACCGCCTCGATCCCGAACGGCCGGAACGCCCGCGGCGACAGCGCCCGCCCCTCGACCCGGTCCGGCCTCGGCAACCGCTCAGCCATCGCGGTGCTCCGGGGGGCCGGCCTTGAGGCCCCCGGGCCCACCGTCGAGGTTCCGGTCCCAGAGGATCCGCAGACCGTGGAGGGTGAGCCAGGGCTCGTGGCGCTGGACGGTCTCGCAGGCCTCCAGCACCGCCCCGGCCAGCCCGCCGGTGGCGACCACGGTGGCGGTGCCGCCCAGCTCGGCCACCATGCGGCGGACGATCCCGTCGACCTGCCCGGCGAAGCCCCAGATGGCACCGGCCTGGAGGCTCTCGACGGTGTTCTTGCCGATCACCGACCGGGGCGCCACCAGCTCGACCCTGCGCAGCTGGGCGGTCCGCTCGACCAGGGCGTTCATGGAGATCTGGATGCCGGGAGCGATGGCGGCGCCGAGGTGCTCGCCCCGCTCGGAGACGGCGTCGAAGGTGGTGGCCGTGCCGAAGTCGACCACCACCACCGGCCCCCCGAAGGCGGCGTAGGCGGCGATCGCGTTGACCACCCGGTCGGCCCCGACCTCGCGCGGGTTGTCGGTCAGGATGGGCAGCCCGGTGCGGATCCCGGGCTCGATCACCAGTGGCTCCACCTCGCAGTAGCGCCGGACCATCTCGCGCAGGGCCTGGGTGAGCCGGGGCACCACCGAGGAGATGACCACCCCGGTGGCGTCGTCCAGCCCCAGCCCCTCCTGGCCGAGGAACCCGCCCAGCAGCAGGGCATGCTCGTCGGCGGTCCGCTCGGCGACGGTGGCGGCCCGCCAGTGCTGGGCCAGCTCGCCGTCCTGGAACACCCCGATGGTGATCTCGGTGTTGCCGACGTCCACCGCGAGCAGCACCGTCAGCCCCCCTCCCCCCGGCCCACCCAGTCCAGGGCGACGTCCAGCGACGGCGCCGAATGGGTGAGCGCCCCCACGGCCAGGAAGTCGACCCCGGTCTCGGCCACCGCCCTGGCCCCCTCCAGGGTGACGCCGCCCGACGCCTCGGTGCGGGCCCGCCGGCCGCAGAGCTTCACCGCCTCGGCCATCGCCTCCAGCTCCATGTTGTCGAGCAGCAGCAGGTCACAGCCGAGGTCGAGCGCCTCCGCGACCTGGTCGAGGGTCTCGACCTCGACCTCGAGGGGCAGCCCGGGGCCGGCCGCCCGGGCCGCCTCGACCGCGCGGCGCAGGGTCCCCGCCGCCTGGATGTGGTTGTCCTTGACCAGCAGCGCGTCGTACAGCCCCATGCGGTGGTTGGCCCCGCCGCCGCAGCGGACGGCGTACTTCTCCAGGTAGCGGAGCCCAGGGGTGGTCTTGCGGGTGTCGCGGACCACCGCCCCGGTGCCGGCCACCGCCTCGACAAAGGCCGCCGTCAGCGTGGCCACCCCCGAGAGGTGCCCGAGGAGGTTCAGCATCGTCCGCTCCGCCGCCAGCAGCACCCTGGCCGGCCCGGCGAAGTGGCCCAGCACCGCCCCCGCCTCCACCGGCGCACTGTCGGCGACCTCGGGCCGGAACGCCGCCGGCCCCAGCCGCAGCCGCTCCCGCACCTCGGCCAGCACCACGTCGACGGCCGGCAGCCCTGCCACCACCCCCGGCCCCCTGGTCACCAGCAGCGCCTCCGCCCGAGCCCCGAGCAGCCGGCTGGTCGGGTCCCCCTCAGCCCCCAGGTCCTCGTCCAGCGCGACCCGGACAGCCAGCGTCAGCGGCCCCGCGGGCAACCCGACGGTCACCGGAGCACCTCCTCAGCCGCGGGAACGGCCAGAAGGCCGGTGTCAAGGCCACCGTCGGGCGACCTGCTCAGGGTCTGACGGACCCGCCAGGCCTCGACCGGCGCCGGGTGGTCGGACCGCCAGTGACCGCCCCTCGACTCCTCCCGCCGTGCCGCCAGCTCGGCCACCGCCCGGCCCAGCTGAACCAGATTGGCCGCCTCGAACCCCTCAGCCCCCGGCTCGCCCAGGTCAACCCTGAGCCGTTCCAGCTCGCCCATAGCCTCGGCCAGCCCCTCCCCCGACCGCACCACCCCGACCCGGTCCGTCATCACCCGCCGCAACCGATCCCGCACCGCCCGCGGGTCCCGCGCCCCGGCCGTTCCGGCTCTCGGGTCCCGTGCCGCGGCCGTTCCGGCCCGCGGGTCACCCCGACCCGCCG
>DATENJ010000097.1:0-5559 GCA_035275125.1 Actinomycetes bacterium
GCCGTCGGGCGGCAGGACGAACGGCGGCGGCTGCGGCATGGCACTCCTTCGGGTTGGCGTCGCCGCCGAGGAACCTAGCTACCTCGCTCGCCGCCTGGTTCGCGCTATCCACACCCCCTCCCGCCAGCCGGCCGCCCAGGAGCGAGCAGCCTGCCCCGACCAAGTCCGCCTGCTCCGCTTGACATCGGGGTATTGACCACAGTGGTTCCCGGGATCGACCGCGACCCCGGTCACGGGTGCCAAGCTCAAGCTCATCAAGAGCACGTGTCGCGCGCCTGAACCCGACCCGCCGCAGGGGCACCCATGACCCACGCCCACAGAAAGGCACCCCATGAGCGCCACCCGCCGGATGGCACCTCATGAACCTCACCCGCCGGAAGGCGCACAAGACCGCGACCCGCCCGGAAGGCGCCGTCGAGCCTCACCCGCCCACGCGGGAGCCGCACCCGCCGCTGAATGGGGCCCCTACCGGGAGGGTAACCGACAGCCCGAAGGGGGACGACGGGGTATCCACAGCCCCCTGGCTCAGCCTTCGTCTCCCCCGGTTCAGCCCCTCGGCTTCCCCGGTCTCCCCGGTTCAGCCCATCGGCTCCCCTGGACTCCCCGGGCTTAGCCCATCGGCTCCCCGGGACTCCCCGGGCTTAGCCCATCGGCTCCCCGGGGCTCCACGGATCAGCCCCGGGCTCCCCCCGACTCAGACCCTCGTGACCAAGTTCACTAGTTTGGGGGGAACGACCACGACCCGGGCTACCGGGCGGTCGCCGAGGGCGGTGCGGACTCGTTCGGAGGTCATGGCCAGGTCGCGTAGCTCGTCCTCGGTGGCGTTGGGGGCGACCTCGAGCCGGTCGCGGACCTTGCCGTCGACCTGGACTACGCAGGTCACGTGCTCGGCCCGGACCAGGGTGGCGTCGAAGGCTGGCCAGTTCGCCTGGTGGACCGAGCTGGAGCTGCCCAGGACCCGCCAGAGCTCTTCGGTGACGAATGGGGCCAGGGGGGCCAGTAGCAGGACCAGTCGTTCGGCGGCGTCGCGTCGCTGGGCGGGGGTGGCTCTGCCCGCCCGGACGGCGTCGGCGAGGCCGTTGGACAGCACCATCAGCTTGGAGATGGCGGTGTTGAACCGGAACCGCTCCAGGTCGTCGGTGACTCCGGCGGTGGTGCGGTGGGCCAGGCGGGCCAGCTCCGGGTCCTCGGGCCAGACGGGCTCGCCGGCCGGGGGGTCGGCGACGGCCGCGTGGACGGTCCGCCAGACCCGCTGGATCCAGCGGGCCATGCCCTCGGGCGACACGTCGGCCCAGTCGACGTCGTCCTCGAAGGGGCCCGCGAACAGCATGGTCAGGCGGGCGACGTCGGCGCCGTGCTCGTCGATGATCGCCGACGGCTCGACGAGGTTGCCGCGCGACTTGGACATGGCCGCCCCGTGCATCACCACCATGCCCTGGTTCAGCAGCGAGGTGAACGGCTCGGTGAAGCCGACCATGCCCAGGTCGTACAGCACCTTGGTGAAGAAGCGGGCGTACAGCAGGTGGAGGATGGCGTGCTCGATGCCCCCGGTGTACTGGTGCACCGGCATCCAGGCGCCGACCCGGTCGGGGTCGAAGGGCCGCTCGGGGTCCAGCCCGGTGTAGCGCAGGAAGTACCACGAGGAGTCGACGAAGGTGTCCATCGTGTCGGTCTCGCGGCGGGCCGGGCCGCCGCAGCGCGGGCAGTCGACGTTGACCCAGGCCTCGGAGGTGGCCAGCGGCGACAGGCCCTTGGGCCGGAAGTCGGTGACGTCGTCGGGCAGCAGCACCGGCAACTGGTCGTCCGGCACCGGCACCTCGCCACAGGCCGGGCAGTGCACGATCGGGATCGGGCAGCCCCAGTAGCGCTGGCGGGACAGCAGCCAGTCGCGCAGGCGGAAGTTGACCGCCGGGCCGCCAAGGCCGCGGGCCTCCAGGTCGGCGGTGATCCGGGGGATGCCCTCCTCGGTGGCGGGCAGGCCGTCGTAGCCGTCGGAGTTGACCAGCACGCCCTCGTGGCTCATGGCCTCGGTCAGGGTCGAGCCCTCCAGCGGCTCCTCACCCGCCGGCTGGACCACCACCCGCACCGCCAGGTTGTACTTGCGGGCGAACTCGAGGTCGCGCTGGTCGTGGGCGGGGACGGCCATGATGGCGCCCGTGCCGTACTCCCTGAGCACGTAGTCGGCGGCCCAGATCGGGATCAGCTCGCCGTTGACCGGGTTGACGGCGTGCGCCCCGAGGAACACGCCCTCCTTGTCGCGCTCGGTCGAGAGCCGCTCGATCTCGGTCTCGCGGCCAACCCGCTCCAGGAAGGCCCGGAACTCAGGCTCCCGCTCGGTCCCGGCGACCAGCCGCTCGGCCAGCGGGTGCTCGGGGGCGAGCACGAAGAACGTGGCCCCGAACAGGGTGTCCGGCCGGGTGGTGAAGACCCGCACCGTCTCGCCGGTCTCGGCCACCTGGAAGTCGACGTCGGCCCCGGTCGAGCGCCCGATCCAGTTGCGCTGCTGGGTCAGGACCTTGTCGCTCCAGTTCAGGTTCTCCATGTCGTCCAGCAGCCGCTGGGCGTAGTCGGTGATCTTGAAGAACCACTGGGTCAGCTCGCGCTTCTCGACCAGGGCGTCGCAGCGCTCGCAGTGGCCGTTGATGACCTGCTCGTTGGCCAGCACCGTCTGGTCGTTGGGGCACCAGTTGACCGGAGAGGCCTTGCGGTAGGCCAGCCCCTGCTCGAAGAAGCGCAGGAACAGCCACTGGGTCCAGCGGTAGTAGTCCGGGTCGCAGGTGTTGAGGGCCCGCGACCAGTCGAACGACACCCCCAGGCGGTGGAAGGTGGCCCGCTGGGTGTCGATGTTCTGGTAGGTCCAGGGCTTGGGGTGGACCCCGCGCCGGATGGCCGCGTTCTCGGCCGGCAGGCCGAAGGCGTCCCAGCCGATCGGGTGTAGCACGTTGTAGCCCTGCATCCGCTTCAGCCGGGCGATGACGTCGCCGCCCGAGAACGCCTCCAGGTGACCCATGTGCAGGTCGCCTGAGGGGTAGGGGAACATGTCCAGTGCGTAGAAGCGGGGCCGCGTGGTGTCACTCTCGTCGGCCCGGTAGAGCGCCAGCTCCTCCCAGGCCGCCACCCACTTGGGCTCCACCTGCTGGGGCTCGTACCGCTCGGCGGCGTCCACAGGAAATCTCCTCAGAAAGCTGTAGGGGCATGCTGAACGGGGCCTTCCGGCCACCTCCGACAAGGATAACAGCAGGCCACCAGCGCGTTTGCAGCCGCGTTGGGGACTCGTTGGGGCAGCCGGGCAGTTTGTCCACTGGACAGCCGGACCCGTCGAGTGCAAAAGTCCCGCCCATACTGTCGAAGTGGAACGAGCCGGACGTAGCACGCTCGGTGGCAGCGGGCACGTCCTCCGCCGACATGCCACCAGAGGGGAGGCAGAGTGGTAACCGCTCGCAAGCAGGTCGGTGCCTCGAACACCTATGGCGCCCTACGAAACTGGCAACCGCCCCGGTCGTCCTATGACCAGCTCCGTCAGGCTGGTCAGCAGCAGGCGACGCCCGGCGACCTGGAGGTTCTGCTGCGCACCACCGAGGTGGCGCGCAGACTCCAGGTGAGCGCCCGCACGGTCCTTGCCTGGGCCCAGGCGGGCAAGCTGCCGAGCATCCTGACACCGGGTGGCCACCGTCGCTATCCAGCGCAGGGCGTGGAGCAGGTGCTTCAGACCATGACCGCCGCCGGCGAGCCTCGCACCACTCAAGGGCCCAGCCGCTGACCGAACGACACCAAGCGGGCCGGTCCTGTCTGGGGCGCACCCGCTGATCGGTACCACTCACCAGCGGGCCGGCCTCTTGACAAGGGTCACCCGCTGAACGAAGCACCAGCGGGTCGGCCTTCTGATGGGGTCACCCGCTGAACGAAGCACCAGCGGGTCGGCCTTGGCGGGCCGGCCCGCTGTTCTTTGCGATAATCCTTGTTCGCGGCCGAGGGCGTGGAGGTGATGATGGCGGCCGAGTTCGCCCTTCCGAGGACAGCGGCGTGGGTCTGGCACGGCGAACCCAGGTCGATCTTCGGCCTCGACGCCGTGTTCGTGCGCTGCGCCAGCGGCACCAGCGGCACCGCATCGTCGGGGTTCAGCTACGCCGACAACTTCCGGGCCTGGATGGTGGCCCGCGGCCCGGCCGTGATCCCCTGGTCGTGGTTCGGGCCGCCACACAGTGCCAACGGGGTCGACAGCGCCGACACGCTTGCCTCCATCGCCCCCGGCCAGCAGGTCTACGTCGTCGAGGTCGGTCCCGGGACCCCGCCCGAGCAGGTGGCGGCGTTCGCGGCCCGGCTCCGCCAGCGCGAGCCGGTCGCCGCCATCGGGTTCTCGACCTGGCCAACCCGGGCCGAGGCCGAGCAGGCCGCGGTCCCGTGGGACGCCTGCGTCGACGCGTTCGACTTCGGGCTCCCCCAGGTGTGCACGCCCGCCCAGCGCCAGCTCCTGGTCCGCGACGACAGCCCGGTGGTCGTGGACATGGCCGGCAAGCCGATCCACGTCGCCGTGTTCCCCGACGCCGACCCCAACTGGGCCGAGAGCGCCCGCGTCGGCATCGACGACCACGCCGGCGCCTCCGCCTTCTCGGTCGAGCAGTCCAGCTTCGCGACCTGGCGCCGCCAGCTCGGCGCCCTCGGCGAGGGTCGCCCCGAGCTGCCCCCACCCCCAGCTCCCCCACCCGAGCCCGAGCCGGTGGTCCGCGCCCCAGCCGTCGCCCCCCAGGAGACCCTCACCCCCGTCCACTTCGACGAGCCAGGCGAGCTGGCGCTGCTCGCCAACCGCATCCTGGCCGTCGTCCAGGCCCGCCTCGACAACGGCGGCCGCCTCACCGACGACGAGCTCGTCAGCGACATCGAGAATGTGCTGCGCGACAACCGCTGAGGGTTAGGCGCCGGGCTGGGAGGCGTCGGGGGCCAGGTCGGTGAGGAACTGGCGGCAGCGGTCGGCCTCGGAGTGCTCGGCGATGGTGGCGGCGGCCTGGGCGAGGCCGGAGAGGGAGCGAAGGAAGCCGCGGTTGCCCTCCGAGGACCAGGGGACCTGGCCGGTGCCGCGCCAGCCGGCTTGGCGGATGCGGTCAAGGCCGCGGTGGTAGCCGACGCGGAAGTAGGCGTAGGCCTCGACCGGGTGGGCGTCGCGGAGGGCGAGCTCGCCGAGGGTCGCCCAGGCGGCCAGGCAGGTCGGGTAGCGGGCGGCGACCTCGGCCACGGCGGCGGGGTCGGTGGCGCCGGCCAGGGCCTCGAGGGAGCCGTCCGGCTCCTGGATGCTGGTCTGGCCGGGCTCGCCGATCGGGAGTCGGGTCATGGGCGCGATGCTACCGCGGGCCTGACGGTCAGGCGTAGCGGCCTCGCAGCAGGCTGTGCTTGGAGTGGGTCGGGTCGCCGTCGTCGGCCTCGAGGCTGACGTCGATCGCCTGGTAGCGGCCGACCACCGACGCGGGGAGGGTGAAGCGGGCTTCGCCGTGCGGGGGCAGGACGCCGACCGGGAAGACCGTGCCGGCCTTGGGGTCGAGCAGCCAGACCTCGTAGTACTGGCCT
>DATENJ010000098.1:0-2176 GCA_035275125.1 Actinomycetes bacterium
CCTCCTCGCCCGGGGCGACCACGTGGTAGTCCCGCTTGGCGAGCTGCTGTACGTAGGCCGGGTCCTGGAGGCGCTTGCGCTCGACCTCCAGACGGGCGTTCTCGGCCGCCAGCGCCGCCTGCTTGGCCTGGAGCCGCTCGATGCGGTCCTGCTGGGAGACGTACTGGCGCAGCGGGTACACCGCGGTCGCGGTCAGCGCGAACAGGGCCAGCAGGAGCACCGCGCCCCGTGGTGTGAGGCCCAGCGGCGGGCGTGGCTCCTGGCTCACGACCCGCCCGTGGGGTAGGTCCGGGGGAATGCCTGGCGGCCCGGGTAGCGGGCGATGTCGCCGAGCTGCTCCTCGATCCGCAGCAGCTGGTTGTACTTGGCCACCCGGTCGGTGCGGGCCGGGGCGCCGGTCTTGATCTGCCCGGAGCTGACGGCCACCGCGATGTCGGCGATGGTGGTGTCCTCGGTCTCACCCGAGCGGTGGCTGACGACGGCCGTGTAGTTGCTGCGGTGGGCCAGGTCGATGGCGTCGAAGGTCTCGGTGAGGGTGCCGATCTGGTTGACCTTGATGAGGATCGAGTTTGCCGCGCCCTCGTCAAGGCCGCGCTGGAGGCGCTGGACGTTGGTCACGAACAGGTCGTCGCCGACCAGCTGGAGCTTGTCGTCAAGGGCCTCGGTGAGGCCCACCCAGCCGGCCCAGTCGTCCTCGGCCAGGCCGTCCTCGATCGACACGATCGGGTAGCGGTCGGCCAGGGTGCGCCACAGCTCGATCATCCCGTCCGAGTCGAGGGTGCGGCCGTCGCCGGCCAGCTCGTAGCGGCCGTCGCGGTACAGCTCGGTGCAGGCCGGGTCCATGGCCAGGGCGATCTCGGCCCCGGGCTCGTAGCCGGCCTTGCCGATCGCCTCGACCAGCAGCTCGAGGGCGGCCTCGTTGCCTGGCAGGTCGGGGGCGAAGCCGCCCTCGTCGCCGATGCCGGTGCTGAGGCCGCGCTCCTTGAGCACGGACTTGAGGGCCTGGTAGGCCTCGGCCCCCATGCGCAGCCCCTCGGCGAAGGAGGGGGCGCCGACGGGCACGACCATGAACTCCTGGAAGTCGACGCTGTTGTCGGCGTGGGCGCCGCCGTTGAGCACGTTCATCATCGGCACCGGCAGGACATAGCCGCTGAGGCCGCCGAGGGACCGGTACAGGGGCAGGCCGAGGGAGTCGGCGGCCGCCCTGGCCACCGCCATGGACACGCCGAGGGTGGCGTTGGCGCCGAGCTTGGACTTGTTGTCGGTGCCGTCGGCGTCGATCAGCGTCCGGTCGACGGCCCGCTGGTCGTACGGGTCGGGGGCCTCGTCGAGGATGGCCTTGGCCAGGGCCTCGTTGACGTTGCGGACGGCGTTGCGGACGCCCTTGCCGCCGTACCGGTCGCCGCCGTCGCGCAGCTCGACGGCCTCGAACTGCCCGGTGGAGGCGCCCGAGGGGACGATCGCCCGGCCGAAGCCCCCGTCGTCGAGGTGGACGTCGCACTCGAGGGTGGGGTTGCCGCGGGAGTCCAGGACCTCCCGGGCGACGACGAGTTCGATGGTCGGCATGGGGAAGCCTTCCTGCGCGGCGGAGCGGACGGCGGCGTCGGCGAGCATATCATCGCCACCAATTGGCTTTGGTGAGGATCTGGGAATTGGAGGGAGCGAAGATGACCGAACCGGCCCGGCGACGGCCCGGGGCGACCCGGTGGCAGGCGTTTTTGCTGGTGGCCGTGGCGGCGGCGCTGCTCGCCGGCTGCGATCTGGCCACCGGGACCGTGCGGACGGCGGCCGAGCTCGAGAAGGCCGGCATTCGCAACCCGAATCTCGACTACGACGGGGGCACGGCCACCCTCACCTATGACGCCGACCCCAACCCGCTGGAGGCGCGGACCGAGCAGGACCAGGCGGCCGCGATCATCTGGAGGAACCTGCCGTTCCGGGTCGACCAGATCGTCGTGACCGCCGAAGGGGGCACGGTCCCGAGCCGCCAGTACTCGCGGGGGCTGCTGGAGGAGTCGCTGGGGCCGCGCCCGGCCAACCTCGACCGCTCGGTGGAGGACACCGCCCGGCGGGCCGTGCTGGTCGCGGTGGTGGTCGCGCTGGTCGTGCTGGTGCTGGTCATCGTGGTCATCGTCCTGGTCGTCCGGGCGGTCAGGCGGCGCCCGACCCCGCAGCC
>DATENJ010000099.1:0-2037 GCA_035275125.1 Actinomycetes bacterium
ACCGGGCCGGCAAGGTGCCGTTCATCGACATGGTGGTCGCCGCCGCCCGCCGCGAGGCCGGCGGCCAGAGCAGCTAGGAGCCGACCATGACAACCACCAGCGTTCCCGGGCGTCCCCGCTCCACCGAGGTCACCGCCGGCCGCGACCGGGCCCCGGCCCGGTCGATGCTGCGGGCCGTCGGCTTCACCGACGACGACTTCGAGCGGGCCCAGGTCGGGGTGGCGTCCTCCTGGAACGAGGTCACCCCCTGCAACATCCACCTCGACCGGCTGGCCCTTGCCGCCAAGGACGGGGTGCGCCTGGCCGGGGCTGTGCCGCTCACCTTCAACACCATCACCGTGTCCGACGCCATCGCCATGGGGCACGAGGGCATGCGGGCCTCGCTGGTCAGCCGGGAGGTGATCGCCGACTCGGTCGAGCTGGTGATGCACGCCGAGCGGCTCGACGGCCTGGTCGCCATCGCCGGCTGCGACAAGTCGCTGCCGGGGATGCTGATGGCCTGCGCCCGCCTGGACCTGCCGGCGGTGTTCGTCTACGGCGGCACCATCCTGCCCGGCCACTTCCGCGGCCGCGACGTGACCGTCCAGGACATGTACGAGGCCGTCGGGGCCGTGGCCGCCGGGACCATGTCCGAGGAGGACCTTGACGAGCTGGAGCGGGTGGCCTGCCCGACCGCCGGGTCGTGCGCCGGCATGTACACCGCCAACACGATGGCCGCGGTGTCCGAGGCCATCGGCATGGCCCTGCCCGGCTCGGCGACCCCGCCGGCGGTGTCCGAGCGCCGGGCCGAGGCGGCCCGGCGGACCGGTGAGGCCGTGGTCAACCTGCTGCGCCTCGACCTCCGGCCGCGCCAGATCATGACGAGGGCCGCCTTCCTGAACGCGGCCGCCGTGGTCATGGCCACCGCCGGGTCGACCAACGCCGTGCTCCACCTGCTGGCCATCGCCAACGAGGCCGAGGTCGAGCTGACCATGGACGACTTCGACGCCGTCAGCCGGCGCGTGCCCCACATCGTCGACATGCGCCCCGGGGGCCGCTTCGTCATGGCCGACGTCGACCGGGTCGGGGGCCTGCCGGTGGTCCTGCGCGAGCTGCTGGAGGCCGGGCTGCTCGACGGCGACGTGCTCACCGTCACGGGCAGGACGTTGGCCGAGAACCTGGAGGGGGTCGGCGAGCCCGACGGCGAGGTCATTCGGCGGGTCGCCCACCCGATCGCCAACGAGGGCGGCCTGGCCGTGCTCCGGGGCAGCCTGGCGCCGGACGGCTCGGTGGTGAAGATCCCCGGCAACCCCAGCCTGACCTTCCGGGGCACGGCCAAGGTGTTCGACTCCGAGGAGGACTGCTTCGCGGCCGTGACCGAGGGCCGGGCCGGCAAGGGCGACGTGCTGGTGATCCGCTACGAGGGCCCAAGGGGCGGGCCCGGCATGCGCGAGATGCTGGCCGTGACCGGCGCCATCAAGGGGGCCGGGCTGGGCAAGGACGTGCTGCTGATCACCGACGGCCGCTTCTCCGGGGCGACCTGGGGGGCCTGTGTCGGCCATGTCGCCCCCGAGGCGTTTGTCGGCGGCCCAATCGCCCTGGTGGAGGAGGGCGACCCGATCTCGATCGACGTGCCCGCCCGCCGCCTGGAGCTGGAGGTCGACCCGGCCGAGCTGGACCGGCGCCGCGCCGCCTGGAAGCCGCCCGAGCCCCGCTATGCCCGCGGCGCCCTTGCCAAGTACGCGGCCCTTGTCGGGGGCGCCGACCAGGGAGCGGTCTGCGGATAGCTCGGGTGAGCGGAGGTGAGGACGTGACCTTCAACTTCAACACCGACCTCTACGCGTCCACCGACTTCACCGAGGGGATCGACTGGGCCCGGCGCTTCCGCCGACACGAGCGCTTCGACGACAGCCCGGCCCGCACCGACGAGGGGGCGAGGACCGTCATCCTGGCCCCCCACGGCGGCGGGATCGAGCCCGGCACCTCCGAGCTCTGCCTGGCCGTGGCCGGCTACCACCCGGCCAACCTGCCCGAGACGCCGCCGGCCGGGGTCACCTA
>DATENJ010000100.1:0-3220 GCA_035275125.1 Actinomycetes bacterium
GGTCGCCCACCCGGCCAGCCTGACCCTCGACGACCTCCGAGCGCGGATGGCCGGGCCCATGGGCCACGCCGCCCGGCTGCCGATCGCCTGCGTCGAGGGCTGGAGCCAGGGGGCCGACTGGCGCGGGGTCCGCCTCCGCGACCTGCTCGAGCAGGTCGGCGCACCGGCCGACGCGACCGTCCGGGTCCAGTCCCTCCAGCGCGGCGGCTACTCCAGCGCCCTGCTCAACCCGGCCCACGCCCACGACCTCGACACCCTGCTGGCCCTTGAGCTGAACGGCGCCCCGCTCCACCCCGACCACGGTTACCCGGTGCGGCTGATCGCCCCGAACAACCCCGGGGTCATGCAGACCAAGTGGCTCGAGTCGGTCACCGTCCTGTGAGCGATCTGCGGGTCGCACCGGATCAGTCCGAGCCGCTGGCGGGCTGGCGATGGTGGACCGGACTGTCGGTCGGCGGCGCCGTCGGCCTGTTCGGGCTGGCCGGGCTGATCGTCGACGCCGCCAAGACCATGCCCCTGGTCTGGCTGAAATGGCTGGTCGGGCTCCTGCTGGTCCATGACTTCGTGCTCGCGCCGCTGGTCAACCTGACCGGTCGCCGCCTTCGCGACCGGGCGCCGGAGTCTTGGCGCTGGCCGCTCCAGCTCGGGCTGGTCACCTCCGGCGTGCTCGTCCTCGCCAGTGTCCCGGTCCTCGTCGGCGCCGGTCGCCGCACCCAGCCGGGCAACGCCTCGGTCCTGCCCGGCAACTACCCGCTCGCCCTGGCCGGCGTTCTCACCGTGGTGTGGCTGGGCGTCCTCGCCCTGAGAATCTGGGCCTCGACCCGCTGGCGCCGACGGAGCCTATCGCCCGGCCGTGGCAAGGCGGTCGAGGAGGTCCCATCAGACGGCAACCCGCCGACCTCCTGACCACGGCGACCGGCGTACCGCCGGAGGTCCAGTGGCATCCCTGCGCGAGCCGCCGAAGCTGTCCTCCGGTCGGAGCGTGGCTGATGTGGACTGGCTGACCGGCAGGATCAGCCAGGCCTCGACTGCTGGCGGCGTCGAGAGTTCCGGAACCACCGGACAGTTCCCAGCAGTAGGTGGTGGAACAGATCGTGCGGACGCCGCTGGCGAGGAGCGGTTGAACGGAGCATGAGGTTCGGGCACTGATCGCTGGATAGCCCCATCGGCCTGCCGCTCGAGACGTCTCGGACAAATCGAGCTGGCAAATCTCTGGCAAACGGCAGTTGGTGGCGCTCGGCCCTGCAACAGGCCGGTGCTGGACCCGGCCTGAGCTGCTGGTTTGGGGTGGAGCCCCCCGCCGGAATCGAACCGGCGACCCCATCCTTACCATGGAATCACCGGGAACCGCTGTGCGGACGGCCGTTACGGCAGGTCGCGCTCGACCGTAAGGGCCGAAGTTATCGGTTCTTCTCCGATGAAGTTATGCGCTCACTTTCCGGCCACCTCTCGGATCGCTTCAACCTGCGAGGTGTGGTCCCAGATTCTGACCAGCTACACGTGAGGCCAACGGCCCGATGGGCAGGGGCCGAACCCGGCCGGGTAGGCCCGGTCCCGATTACGACCACCACCATCTCTCGCCCACAGAAGGCGCTCACCGCACTCTGTCCCACACAGACGCGACTCAGCCACCACGAACCTTGCGCGGCAGGAGCGTTCCTGCCGGCCGGCTGCTCGGGGATGGTAGGGAGCTGTGGCGGTCGGGGTGGCTGGCGTACGCGTTGGACCAGGCCCGCTTCCAGGCCGTTATCTTCGCGATCCGGGCGTGGTGTTCGACCACCATCTGATGGGCGAGCTGGCGAACTTCAGCCAGGCTGCCGTCGCGGGCCTCGGTAGCGGCCAGCTCGCTGGTGGTGCGGAACCGCGCCGACATGACCTGAACAAAGGCCAGGTCAAGAGCGCTCCCTCGCAGCCTCGTCAGCCGCTCGAGGTCGGTTTGCCTGGGGGTGTCGGCCTGCTGGTGGCTGTGCCCATGTGACGACAGTCCGCGCTGGTCCAGCCACTGCTGGAGTTGGTCGATGTCGGCCAGGCTGCGCCGGGTGACGGTGTCAGCTAGCCGGGCGAGTCCGGAGTCGGCCAGATGCTCCCTGGTCAGCGATACGACTACCGTCGTCTGTCGTAGGTAGGGGACCATGTGCTGCATGAACCACACATCGGTCTGATCGGTGGCCATGGGTGGCGGGGACCGCGGGGCTGCACAGCCCGCCGCCAACAACGTCACCACGATCCACCATCCGAGCCGCTGCCGCACCATCCTCCTCCGCTGCCGGACCTATGGGCTGGCTGCCAGCGTGTTCGCAGGCGCTCGCCTGAGGTGTCGGCTCCGGACGCGATGGCTTGACCGCGGCCACAGCCGAACCGCGCCAGCCTTGATGGGTGGGACGCGAATCCCTAAGACGTCCTGGGGTGGCTGCCGATGGAACACCCATCACGTCCGTTGCTTCGAGAGGATCTGGGGATGCGTCGCTTCTCGTTGTCGGTGTTGTTGGTGGCCATCTGTCTGCTCCCGGTGGGGATCGGCAGCGGCGCCTCGGCCCACAGCCATGCCGTGGCCGCCCTGGACGGTGCGCTGGCCAACACGACCAGCGCCCAGGCGCAGGTCCTGGAGGACTACTTCTCCCGGGCCGAGTCGATCGACTTGCTGACCGCCAACAACCCGGCGTTCCGGCGCTTCTACAAGACTCCTGGCGAGCGGGCCGCCAAGATCCGCCGGGGTGGACCGGTTCTGGACGAGGCCAACGAGGCCCTCGGCTACCTCGAGCAGTTATTCCTCGACAGTATTGGTGAGGCCTGCTTCATCGACCGGGCCGGACCGGAAATTGCCCGCATGGTCCGCGGCAAGCGGGCCACGCTGGAGGACCTGTCCCCCGATGAGTCCGGCGCCCCCTTCTTCGGCCCCACCTTCGCGCTGGCCCATGGGCAGGTCTACCAGGCCAGGCCGTATGTGTCGCCCGACACCAAGGAATGGGTCATTTCCAACTCCACCCTGATGCCGACCGCCGACGGGTCCAAGCCGGCGATCGTCCATTTCGAGGTCACGATCGAGAGCTTCCGGCGGGTGGCGGCCAGCCTGGGCAGCCAGTTCGACATCAGCGTGGTCGAGGCCAAGACGGGTCGGGTGGTCCTGTACAGCCGCCGACCCCAACAGATCGGCGCCCCCCTGGGCATCCCCGACGACCACCGCTTCGGCATGATCCTGCGGGCCGGCAATGACCAAGGG
>DATENJ010000101.1:0-2892 GCA_035275125.1 Actinomycetes bacterium
GGCGGCCCGGGAGCCGGGGGCCGGGCTCTGGCACCGGATCGCCACCTCGGTGATGCGCCGGCCGGTCCCGATCGCCCTGGCCGTGGTCGCCCTGCTGGTCCTGCTCGGCACCCCGTTCCTCGGCGTCCGCTTCGGCCTGCCCGACGACCGGGTCCTGCCCGAGGGGGCCGAGGGCCGCCAGGTGGCCGAGGCCGTCCGGGCCAACTTCGCCGCCGACGAGTCCAGCGCCCTCTCGGTGGTCGTCCCCGGGATCGGCGACCCGGCCGCGCACCTGGCCGAGATCGACGGCTACGCCGCCGCCCTGTCCCGGCTGGACGGGGTCGACCGGGTCGACGCCCTCACCGGCAGCTACGCCGGCGGGCAGCGGCTCGACGGCCCCCTGCCCACCGGCGACGCCGCCATCGCCCCCGAGGCCCGGCGCTTCGCCGCCGCCGACGGCACCTGGCTGTCGGTGGTCGGGTCGGTCGAGCCCTACTCGGCCGCCGGCGAGGACCTGGTGGCGGCCGTCCGGCAGCTCGACGCCCCGCTCGGGGCCCAGGTCACCGGCCCGTCGGCCCAGCTGGTGGACACCAAGGCGTCGCTGTTCGGCAACCTCCCGGCCGCCGCCGCCATCATCGCCGTGGTCACCTTCGCCCTGCTGTTCCTGATGACCGGCAGCGTGGTCATCCCGGTCAAGGCCCTTGTCCTGAACCTGCTCTCGCTGACCGCCATCTACGGGGCCATGGTCTTCATCTTCCAGGACGGCCACCTGGCCGGCGTTCTCGGGTTCACGCCAACCGGTACGATCGACACCTCCATGCCGGTGCTGCTGTTCTGCATCGCCTTCGGGCTCTCCATGGACTACGAGGTGTTCCTGTTGTCGAGGATCAAGGAGGAATACGACCGCAGCGGCGACACCGTGGCCTCGGTCGCGGCCGGGCTGGAGCGGACCGGCCGCATCGTCACCACCGCGGCCGCCCTGCTGGCGATCGTGTTCGTCGCCTTCGCCACCTCCGAGATCAGCTTCCTCAAGCTGTTCGGGATCGGCACCGCCCTGGCCATCCTGGTCGACGCCACCCTGATCCGGGCCCTGCTGGTGCCGGCGTTCATGCGCCTGGCCGGCCGGGCCAACTGGTGGGCACCGGCGCCGCTGCGCCGCCTGCACGGCCGGGTCGGGCTGCGCGAGGCCCCAGGGGCCAGCGGGGCCTGATGACGGCCGCGCGGTCCTCCGCCTCCTCCCGCCGGGCCAGGGCCCGGCGGGGGGAGGGCGCCCGCCTGCGTGAGGAGATCCTGGCCGCCGCCACCCGCCTGCTGGCCGAGACCGGCGACGAGGAGGCGGTCTCCATCCGCGCCGTGGCCGAGGCCGTCGGTGTCACCCCGCCCTCCATCTACCTGCACTTCGCCGACAAGACCGAGCTGATCTTCGCCGTCTGCGAGGAGCAGTTCCGCCAGCTCGACGACGAGATGACCGCCGCCGAGGCCGGGGTCGCCGACCCGCTGGAGGCGCTGCGCCGCCGCGGCCAGGCCTACGTCCGCTTCGGCCTCCGCAACGCCGAGGCCTACCGCGTCCTGTTCATGTACAAGGACCACGTCCCCGACAACGTCGACGACGAGTACCTGTACCGCTCCGAGACCTTCAACCACCTGGTCGAGTCGGTCCAGCGCTGCCTTGACGCCGGCGCCCTCCGGCCCGGCGACCCCCTGCAGATCTCCATCGGCCTGTGGGTGCTGGTCCACGGCCTCACCTCGCTGCTGCTGGCCGCGCCCACCTTCCCCTGGCCCAGCGAGCCCGACGAGCTGGTCGACCGCCTGATCAGCGACCACCTCCAGGGCCTCCTGCCCCGATTCACCGGGCGACCACCCCGGCGGTCCCCCGGACCCCCCCGGTCCTGACCTTCGGGTTGTCCCCACCCCGGTTGGCCGGGTCGCCTGATGGGCTGGGGGGGCGTCGCGACCTAGGCTCGAGGTGGCAAGATCGAGGCGACGCAAGGAGCATGCGATGACGGTCGAGCAGGTGGCCACGGGCGGGCCGGGGGGCTGGACCGTTGGGCGGGTGCTGGAACCGCTGCGGCAGGTGCGGACCCTGACGGCCACGATCTACCTGCTGCTCAGCATGTTCGTCGGGTTGACCTGGCACGTCATCCTGGCCACCGGCCTGGCCCTCGGGGTCGGGACGCTGATCATCTGGGTCGGGGTGTTCGTGCTGGCCCTGACCCTGCTGGCCTGGCGGGGCGGGGCCTGGCTGGAGCGGCGCTGGGTGGGGGCGATGCTGGGGGTCCACATCCCCGACCCGTACCGGCCGCTGCCGGACGGGTCGCTGTGGCGGCGGGCCCGGGTGCTGGCCAGCGACCCGGCCACCTGGAAGGACCTCGCCTACCTGGTGGTGCTGTTCCCGCTCGGGCTGATCTGGTTCGTGGTCACCATCACCGTGTGGAGCCTGGCCCTCGGCCTGCTGACCGCACCGCTGTGGTACTGGATCCCGGCTGACGGCGGGGTCGCCCTGTTCCAGAACGGCGACCGGTCGTACCTGGTGCTCGACACCCTGCCCGAGGCGATCCTGGCCGGCGTGGTCGGGGCCCTCCTGACCGTGGCCGCCGCCTGGGTGGTCAGGGGCATGGCCACAGCCCACGGCGCGGTCGCCCTGGCCCTGCTCGGCCCCAGCCAGAACCAGCTCCAGGCCCGCGTCGAGGCCCTCCAGTCCAGCCGCGACCGGGCCGTCGACTCGGCCGAGGCCGAGCGCCGCCGGATCGAGCGCGACCTGCACGACGGCGCCCAGCAGCGGCTGGTCGCCCTGGCCATGGACCTGGGCATGGCCAGGGCCAAGCTGGAGACCGACCCGGCCGCCGCCACCGCCCTGGTCGGCGAGGCCCACGAGGAGGCCAAGCGGGCCCTGGCCGAGCTGCGCGACCTGGC
>DATENJ010000102.1:0-10744 GCA_035275125.1 Actinomycetes bacterium
CTGCCGGTCCCGTTCCTGCTGATCTGGGCGCCGAGCTGGGCGTGGGTCGTGGCGGCCAACCTGCTGCTCGGCGTGAGCCAGGGGTTGACCTGGTCGACCACCGTGATCATGAAGATCGATCTGGCCGGCCCCCGTCGGCGGGGCCTCGCCATGGGCCTGAACGAGGCCGCCGGCTACATGGCGGTCGCGGTCACCGCCTACCTCACCGGCCTCATCGCGGCCCGGGCCGGGCTGCGGCCGGAGCCGTTCTACCTGGGCCTTGCCTACGCCGGTCTCGGCCTCAGCCTGTCGCTGCTGCTGGTCCGCGAGACCCGTGGGCACGCCCAACTCGAGGCCCAGCTGACCGACGCCGCCCGCACAACCGTCGCCAACCCCGGCCCCAACCGAACGCCGGGTGCAGCCGACGTTGAACGGCCGTCCACCCGCGAAGTCTTTGTCCACACCAGCCTGCGGGAGCCGGCGCTGTCCGCCTGCAGCCAGGCCGGGCTGGTAAACAACCTCAACGACGGCCTCGCCTGGGGACTGTTGCCGCTGCTGTTCGTCCGCGGCGGCCTCCCCATTGCCCAGGTCGGCCTGCTGGCTGCGCTGTATCCGGCCGTCTGGGGCTTGGGGCAGCTGCTTACCGGCCCCATGTCCGACCGGCTGGGCCGCAAGCCGCTCATCACCGGTGGGATGCTGCTGCAGGCCCTTGCGCTCGCCGGCACGGCCCTGTCGGGCAGCTTTCTGCCCTGGGCGGCCACCGCGATCCTGCTTGGGATTGGCACCGCCATGGTCTACCCGACCCTGCTGGCCGCGATCGGCGACGTGGCCCATCCCAGCTGGCGCGCCACCGCGGTCGGGGTCTACCGGCTGTGGCGTGACACCGGCTTCGCCGTCGGGGCCCTGCTCGCCGGGCTGGTCGCCGACCTCGCCGGCCTGGAGGCCGCGGTGTGGGTGGTTGCCGCCCTCACGGCCGCCTCCGGCCTGGTCGTGGCCGGGCGCATGTACGAGACCCACCGGCCGGCGCGGCGGCCATGACGGCGCCGCTGCGGTTCGCGACCTTCCTGGCCCCCAACATGCTGCCGGTCTACCGGTTCCTGGCCGACCGGATCGGCCGGCACCTGGACCGCCGGGTCGAGCTGGTTGTGGGCCGCTCCTTCGACCAGTTCGAGCAGGGTGAGGCCGACCTGGGGGTGATCTGCGGGCTGCCCTATGTCTGGCTGGCCGACCGGCGCCCGCCGCCGGTGGAACCACTGGCCGCGCCGGTCCTCTCCGGCGACCGCTACGGCGGCCGCCCGGTGTACTACTCGGATGTGATCGTCCGTCACGACAGCCCGATCACCGGGCTGGAGGAGCTGGCGGCCCGCTCCTGGGCTTTCAACGAGCCGGCGTCGCATTCCGGCCACGCCGTCACCCTCTACAGCCTGGCCGCCATGGGCGCCCGGCCCGGCTTCCTCGGCCCGGTGGTCGAGGCCGGCTTCCACCAGCGGGCCATCCGGCTGGTCGCCGCGGGCCGCGTGGACGCCGCCGCCATCGACTCCCAGGTCCTGGCCATCGAGCTCCGCGACCACCCACGGCTGGCCGACCGCCTGCGGGTGATCGGCGCCTTCGGGCCCTCGACCATCCAGCCGGTGGTGGCCGCCAGCCGCCTCCCGGCCCGGCTCAAGGAGCAGGCCCGGGGGGCTCTGGTCGACCTGGCGCGCGACCCGGCCGCCCGGCCGGTGCTCGCCTATGGCCTCATCGACCGGTTCACCCTGATCGACGACGCCGCCTACGACGACATCCGGGCGATGCTGGCGGCCATCGAGGCGGCCGGCTGGACCAGCCTCACCCAGCGAGCTGTCGACCCTTGAGGTTTCCGATGTCGGGCTCGGCGACGCGTCGCGCAGCTACACACCCCCAGCGACCGTAGGTTTGCGGGCCTTGACGATCACCCCGGTGGCCACGTGGTCCTGGCGGTCGGCGGGGATGGTCTGCCGCATGACCTGGATGACCTCGGGGGTGAACAGCGGATACAGGGCGGCCTGGTCGATCCCGAACGGCTGGTGGCCTCCGACCCAGATGTCGGCGAATCCTGCCCGTTGCAGTTTGCCGGCGAAGACACGCTCCGCCATCGCCCCCGACACTCACCCGGCCCAGGCGCTCTGGTCGTTGGCCACCTCCGGGGGGAGGTCGCCCTCCACGGTCAGATCGGCCATGCAGATCCGACCTCCCGGCCCCAGCACCCGGAAGATCTCGGCCAGAGCCCGACTCTTGCGGGCCGACAGGTTCAGCACCCCGTTGGAGATGGCCACATCCACCGACTCGTCGGGCAGCGGAATGTCCTCCATCTCCCCCTGCCGGAACTCGGTCCAGCCCTCGACCCCGGCCTGGGCGGCGTGGCGCCGACCGCGGTCGCACATCTCCTCCAGGACGTCCAGCCCGACGGCACGGCCCTCTGGTCCGACCCGTCTGGCGGCCAGGATGGTGTCGATGCCCCCGCCCGAGCCGACATCCAGCACCGCCTGGCCTGGCCGGAGCCGGGCGTAGCGGACGGGGTTGCCCACCCCTAGGGCCCATTGGACAGCCCCGGGAGGGACCTCGGCCAGCTCATGGTCGCTGTAGTGCTGGCGGGCCACGGTCTCGCCGGCGCCGCCGGTGATGGCGGCATAGGCCCGCTGGACGGTCTCCTTGATCTCCTGCTGGAACATCAGATCCCGCGTCATTGCTCCTCCTAGAGATCGGCCAGGAACCGCTCGAGCCGTGCCTTGACGCGCGGGGGGAGCTCCTCGGCGCCCTGGGAGGCCAGGAACTCTCGTAGCTGGTTGGCGAACTCCAGCTCCCCGCAGCAGCTGCGGCAGAACGACAGGTGCTGCTCGACCTTGGCCTGGTCCTCGGGGGAGACGGCCTGGTCGAGGTAGTCCCACAGCTGCCGCACCGCCTCCGAGCACGGGATCACGCCTTGGCTCTCGGTCATTGCACTGTCCCCCTGAGGAGGAGTCCGGTCTCCTGCGCGTACGCCCACAGCTCTTGCTCGAACCGCTTGCGACCCCGGTGCAGCCGGGCCAGGACCGTCCCCAAGGGGACATCGAGCAGGCGGGCGATCTCTTTGGTGGCGAAGCCGTCCATGTACCGCAGCACGAGCGGGGCCCGGTAGAGCTCGGGCAGGCGCAGCAGCACCTCGCGCACGTCCTCTTTGGCGAACGCGCGCAGGTAGTCGTGGTGCAGGGTGTCGGAATAGGGCAGCGGGTCCTGCTCGACCAGGGTCTGATACAGCGAGAAGTCCTCCACCTGGTCCACCGGCAGCTCCTCCGGCGAGCGGGCCTGGCGGCGGAGCTGGTCGCGGAACACGTTGACCAGGATGCTCTTGAGCCACGGCCCGGCCGCCGTGTCCTGCCTGAGGGTTCCGTAGGACCGGTAGGCACGCAGCAACGCCTCCTGGACCAGGTCCTCGGCGCCGTCGCGGACCAGCCGCCGGGCCAGCCAATAGAGGGCCGGCAGCTGGGCGCTGGCCAGCCGCTGGAACGACTCTCTGGTCCGGTCCCTCGCCTCGACCATCACCTCGCCGATCTCCGCCCCTGGGTCATGCCATGCGCCTGCTCAGCTTGTAGGACGACACTGGCAACGAAGTTATTGCATCGCCCCGTGGACGCAATGGGCCGGCCGGCCGTGGCGTCTGAAGCGGGCAGGAGGTGACTCGATGGCAATCACAGCAACCCTGCTCTGCGCCAAGTGCGGCGAGGCCACCGACGGCTGGAAATGCGCCATCTGCGGGTCGGTCGCCCGCGAACATGACCCCGGGCATCTGCATGTCGGCTCCGACCGCTACTGCACGCTGCGGTGCGCCGGCTGCGGCCAGGCCGACGTCCACTGCACCTGTGTGTAACCTGCCCTTGCCTCCAAAAGGAGGGCGGACCCCGGCATGCGGCGGTGTGTGATGGCCGACTGGCTCAAGCTCATCCTCACTGCCGCCGCGGTCATGGTCGGGCTGTGGGCGCTGCTGGTCATCCTGGCCGCCCGCCTCCCACCAGGACTCCTCAAGGATCTGGCCGGGTTCCTGCCCGCCTGCGTCACCCTGGCCCGCCGGCTGCGGGCCGACCCCCGGGTGCCCTGGCAGGCCAAGGCCGCCGTCGTCGTGGCCGGGCTGTGGGTGCTGTCCCCGATCGACCTGCTGCCGGAGTTCCTGCCTGTGATCGGCCCCCTGGACGACGTGGTGGTGGTCGCCCTGGCCCTGCGCTATGCGGCCCGGCGGGTCCCTCGTGAGGTCCTGATGGAGGCCTGGCCGGGCGATCCCCGGCTGTTGGAACGGCTGCTCGGCCCGGTCAGACATCGGACCGAGCCGGAGGCACGAGGGGATGAGCCTGACAGGACCTGACGCGCAACGGACCCGGTTCCGGCGTTCGTCCTGTCGCCTCGAGCAGGCCTGCTCTCAAGCGCACGGCGGAGATCGCCGATCCTCCTCAACACATCGGTGTTGTCGCAGGCCGAGGTCATGACCGGATCCCAGGCGCGGGTGAGTGATGCGAGACCTGACGGTGCTGAGCCAGTTGACGGCCCACCTGAACGGCTGGAGCGACCTGCGCGCCCGAGTGGCCACGGAGGCCGACTGGCCGAGCGTCCACGTTGCCCGAGTCAGCTCCGGAAACGGAGCCGAGCTGTGGCAATGCGTGCACGACTACTGGACAGGGCAACTGTTCACCGGCGAGGCGGGCGGCGAGCCGATCGCCACCATCCTGACCACCATCGGCCAGGACGCAAGCGCCAGCGAGGCCGCCGACGGGATCAAGGCGATCTACCGCATGCTGCGCACAGCGCGCGACGAGCCCGCCTGAAACCTCGTCGTTCCTTGCGGGCTCGCTACGCGCGTTTTCCTGTGGCGGACCTAGCCGGTGCCGGTGGTTGCGAACCAGGCGCCGGGTGCGGCCCCAGTCCCGTTCGTCACGAAGACGATTGGTGCGACGCACGGCGTCGGCAGTGCGAGCTTCGCCCTGATCCTTGCATCGCCCGCGGTGTTCGCGGGAACAGGATCGGTCACCAGGTTGACGCCCGTGGTCGGCGAGGCTGGCGTCAGACAGTTGACGACCCCGCGGAAGGCGGCGACGGGGTTCACGCCGGTCGCGACGATCACCAGCCCCTTGACCTTGATCTCGAGCCGGCCGTCGGACCTCAGCTCACCCTTGGCGGAGGCGACCGCCCAGGGGACGCCGCCGCCGTTGATGCCGCGGACCGGGTTGGTCGACCCGGTGAATGGCGAGACGACGGGAGCCATGGTCTTGAACTCGAGCACCTGGCGGTCATTGGAGCCCGCGAATGCCTGACCGACCAGGCCCAACGCGAGGATTCCGGCCATGAGCAGCAACAGAGGTAGTCGCTTCATGCCGCGCCCTCCTTCGATCGTGGCGGTTACAAGCTGATTACGCCCATCGATTCCTGGGCGGATTGCCCCTCGCAGGGTCTGCACACCGGGCGCCCCCAACGCCCGACGTGCCCTACTCGTATCCCTAGGGGGAACCTGCCTGGGATTCCCCCGATTCCTCGGAGGGCCGTGACGGCCACCCGGGTCGCCGTCGGTTCAAGGGCCGAGCCGCAGCGGGTCCGGGCCGGGGTCACCGCCGCTGGCCCGGACGGTCAGCCGGTCCAGGTAGTGGGACCAGCCGGCCTGGTGGGCGGGGACCTCGCCGGGCGGTAGGTCGTGGTGGGTGAGGCGGATCAGGGTGCCGTCGCCCTGGGGGATCAGCTCGACCTCGACCACGCTGGTGCCGGGGGGCAGCGGGCTGCGCTCGATGTCCCAACCCCAGGTGAACACGATCCGCCGGGGCGGGTCGACCTGCAGGAAGCGCCCGGTGGCCCAGCCGTCGCCGCGCACGTTCATGCGGAACTGGCCGCCGGGGCGCGGGTCGAGCTCGGCCTCCAGCCCCTGCCACTGCAGCCAGCGCCGCGGGTCGGCGAAGAACTCGAAGACCGTCTCCGGGGAGGCCTCGACCCGACGCTCGACGACGAGGGGGGTGCCGGCCGGCCTCATCGTGGCCGCTCGGGCTCGGCCGCCTCGGCCAGCTCGGCGAGCCGGTCCAGCTGGTTGGTCCACATCTGCTCGAGCAGGACCGAGAAGGGTTGCAGCGCCTGGCGGTTGGCCCGGTAGAACCGCCTGGTCCCATCAGGGCGCACCAGGATCAGACCGGCGCGGCGCAGCACCCCGAGGTGCTGGGAGACAGCCCCGAAGCTGATGGCGAAGTGCGAGGCGATCTCGGAGGCCGAGCGTTCCTCTTCCCAGACCAGCCGCAGGATCTCCCGGCGGCGGGGCTCGGTGATCATCGATACCGCGTCCACGCTGGCAACTTTAGCAGAGACTTAAGCTTGCGTTCTTCGGAAACGGAAACTATTTTAGTCTGCGCTGAAGTTCGGTCCACGGGGCCGAGACCCCCTGAACAGAGGAGGCGCCGATGCCTGACATCGCCATCCAGATCGACACCACCGCCGACCCAGCCGCCGCCTACACGGCGCTGACCACGACCGACGGGGTGGCTGGCTGGTGGACCACCCGCAACCAGACCAGCGGCACGGTCGGCGAGGTCGACCAGATGTGGTTCCCGGACGCCCCCATGGCCTGGGAGCTCCGGGTCGATGAGGCGGTCCCTGGCAAGGTCCTTACCCGCCACTGCGTCGGCGGCCCCCCGCAGTGGATCGGCACCGACGTCCGCTTCGCCCTCGAGCCGGCGCCGCAGGGCGGCACCAGGATCCTGCTCGACCACATCGGCTTTGCGCAGCTCGACGAGATGTTCCGCGTCGTCACCCTCGGCTGGGCCCAGATGCTGCTCCAGCTCAAGCAGTCCCTGGACAGCGGCCGGCCGGCGCCCTTCTTCAGCTTCTGATGGAGGTCGACGTCCGCACCGACATCGAAATCGAGCGACCTCGTTCCGAGGTGGCCGGCTACGTCTCGGACCCGGACAACGCGACGGCCTGGTACGAGAACATCAAGAAGGTCGAGTGGAAGTCGCCCAAGGCGCTCGCGGTAGGGGCCAGGGTGGCCTTCGAGGCCCGATTTCTGGGCCGAAGGATGGCCTACACCTATGAGATCAGGGAGTACGTGCCAGGCCAATCGCTGGTGATGAGCACGGCGGCGGGACCCTTCCCGATGGAGACGAGCTACACGTTCTCCGAGACGCCGAGCGGCGCGACGATCGTGGCGTTGCGCAACCGGGGCCGCCCGTCGGGATTCGGGACCATCGTCGCCCCCGCAATGGCGGGCGCAATGAAGCGGGCGAATCGCAGAGACCTCGCCCGACTGAAGTCGATCCTCGAGAGCCAGCGCTCATAACACAGCTTCTGCGACGCCTAGACTGGTGGCGATGTCCACCCAACCGGTTGCAGCCAGCCGCTGGCCAGAGCATCTTCCAGTCGGGGCGGTACGGGTCGCCCGAGCAAGCGCGCGCTACGACCAGACAGTCCAGTTCTACCGCGACCTCGTCGGGCTGCCGGTGCTGGAGAGCTTCGAGGGAAGCTACGGGGAGGACGGCACGATCTTCGGCCTTCCCGACACCGCCACGCATCTGGAGATCGTCCGGTCGACCGAGCCCGCCATTGCCGTGGGTCGCATCGACATGCTGGTGTTCTACCTGCCCGACGCGGCCGCCCGGGAGCGTCTGGTGGCCAGGATGGCCGCCGCTGGCCTGGAGCCGACTCCCCAACACCCCTACTGGCAGGCGAACGGCGGCGTGACCTACCGAGATCCGGATGGACGCGAGGTCGTGTTCGTGTCGTGGGTCTATGGGGTGGACCGGACCTGACAGCGCACGACCGAGATGGGACTTGGGGTAACTGGACGGCAACGAGCCGCTGACAAGCCGGGCTCGTGGCCTACCGGTCGGAGCCGAGCGGGTCGCCGGCGGTTGCCAGGAGGTCGCGGAGGGCGTCGGCTTCAGGGGTTGCGCCGGCGTCGGCGAGGATGGCGAGCGCCGCATGCCAGTGCGGCAGCGCGGCGTCGGGTCCCTCGGTGCGGCGGATGGCGTGGCCGAGGATGCGGAGCGTGCGAGCTTCGCCGAGCCGGTGCCCGGTCTCGCGGTGGACGGCGAGCGCCTCGCGGGCGTGCTCGACCGCCCGGTGAGGTCGGCCACAGGCCAACTGGATCTCGGCCAGGGCGGAGCCTGCGTGCCCTTCCACGATCCGGTAGCCGGCCTCGCCGGCCAGCTCCAGCGCCTGCACGGCCTGCTCCGTCGCCTGGTCCAGCCGGTCGAGGTGCCGGTTGGCGGTGGCCAGGCCGACCATGGCGTCGACCTCCTGGCCGCGGGCATGGGCTTCGTGCGCCAGCTGCCATGCCTGCTCGTACCGCTTCAGGGCGGCGCGATGGCGGCCCATGCGCTGCTCGGTGTCGCCGAGGGCCTTCAGGGCTCCGGCTTCGAGGGGCTGGATGCCGGTCTGGCGGGCGAGCTCGAGGGCCTCGCCGGCCAGCTCGAGCGCCTGGTCGTAGCGGCCGGCGTCGGTGTGGACGCCGGCGAGGTTGCGGAGCGCGTCGGACTGGCCACCTCGGTACCCGGTCTCCCGGAACTGTGCCAGGGCCTCGGTGAGGTGGTCGAGTGCCTGGTCGAGCCGGCCCCGGTTGTAGCTGACCTCGCCCAGCCCGTCGAGCAGGCCGGCGCCCGTGGCCGGCTCCGGCTTGAGGGCCAACGCGGCGGTGAATTGGTCGGCGGCCTGCTGGAGCATCCCGAGTTCGGCCGAGACACCACCGAGGTTCCCGAGCACGCTCACCTGCCCCGCCCGCGAGCCGGTGCGCCGGGCGACGTCCAGGCTCCTGGTGAGGTAGGTGGCGGCGGGCTGGAGCTGGCCCGAACGCCAGTGGGCCAGCCCGAGCCTGTCGAGGGCGACAGCCTCGCCGTCTGACCAGCCGGCCTCCTGACTGTGGCGCACGGCCTCGGTGTAGTGCTCGATGGCCTCTGGATAGCGGTTCCGGTTCCAGTGGAGATCGCCCAGGCTCAGGGCCGCCGCGACCTGCGCGTGCAGGTCGCCCTCGGCCACCGCGGCCGACCGGGCGGCGCTGGCGACGTCCTGCCAGGAGGCGGCGGGGACCCGCAGCCAGAAGTAGCCGCGGAGGGTGTCGGCGAGTTGGAAGGCCAGCGGACGCGGTCCGTGGTCGGCGGCGTGGCGGACGGCCGCCAGCAGGTTGGGGGCTTCGAGGTCCAGCCATTCCAGGGCCCCGGCGCGTCCGGTGAACGGCGCCCGCCCCTGGGGGCCGGCGTCGCCGGGCGAGGGGAGCCGCAGCATCTCGGGATACAGCAGCCGGCCGGCCGCGTCGGCACCGAGCAGGTACAGCTCCAGCAGCCGCCTCGTGGCCGCCGCCCGCTCCCCCGGGTCGACCTCCTGGGCCCGCTCGGCGGCGTACAGGCGCAGCAGGTCGTGCAGGCGGTAGCGTCCCGGGACGTACTGGTCGACCAGATGGGCGGCGGCCAGCCGGGCAAGGGACTGGCGGGTGTCGCCGGCGCTGGGTCCGACGAGGGCCGCAGCCGCCGCCGCGGGGAAATGCGGCCCGGGTACCAGGCCGAGCAGGCGGAAGAGCTGGCGTTCGGGAGCGGCCAGGCGCTGGTAGGACGCGCCGAACGCGGCCCGGACGGCGGCGTCGGGGTCGCCCTCGATCTCCAGCGCGGCCAGCCGGTCCCCGACCCGGAGTGTGGCAACCTGGCCGGAGATGGGCTGCTGAGGGTCGCCGGCCAGGTTGGCCGCGGCGATCCGCAGCGCCAACGGCAGATGCGCGCACGCCCGGGCCAGGTCGGCGGTGGCCTCGGGTTCGGCCTCGATGCGCTCGGCGCCGACGACCTCGCCGAGCAGCGCCTTGGCCTCCTCCGGATGCAGCGGGCCCAGGACCAGCCGCCTGGCCCCATGGGTGGCGACCAGCCCGGCCAGGCGATCACGGCTGGTGACCGCGACCAGGCAGCCGGGGCTGCCGGGCAGCAACGACCGGACCTGGTCGGCGGTGGCCGCGTTGTCGAGCAGCAGCAGCAGCCGGCGCCCGGCCGTCACCGACCGGTACAGGCCGGCCGCCTCCTCAAGGTCGTCCGGGACCTGGTCCACGCCGAGCCCGTGCAGCAGCTGGCGCAGCGCCTCAATCGGGCGCAGCTGGGGGGTCGCCGCATAGCCACGCAGGTCGAGGTACAGCTGCCCGTCGGGGAACTGGTCGGCGACCTGGTGGGCCCAGTGGACGGCCAGGGCGGTCTTGCCGACCCCGGCCATCCCGGCGACCACCGCCACACCCAGCGCGGTCTCGGCGCGGGCGCCGCGCTCGGGAAGCAGGGCGTCGAGCTGGCGCAGGTCGTCGGCGCGGCCGACGAACCCGGCGACGTCGGCGGGAAGCTGCGAAGGCGTGACCGCCGGGGAGGGCTGTGGCGCCGCCGCGCCGTCGACGCGTGGCGGCGGGGAGTCCAGCCGCAGCCCCGGATCGCCGGTCAGGATCGCCCGCTCCAGTCGCTGCAGGTCCGGCCCGGGCTCCAGTCCCAGCTCCTCGACCAGCAGCCGGTGGCCCTCCCGGTACACCTCCAGCGCTTCGGCCTGGCGTCCCGAGCGGTACAGGGCCAGCATCAGCCGCTCCCGGAGCCGCTCCCGCAACGGGTGGCGTGCGACCAGGGCGGTCAGCTCCCCCACCAGGCCGGCGTGGCCGCCGAGGGCCAGCTCGACCTCGGTGAGGTCCTCGACGGCGGCCAGCCGGCGCTCCTCCAGGCGGGCCGCCTCGGCCTCGGCGAACGCCGCGTCGACCCCGGTCAGGGCCGGCCCCCGCCACAGCTCGAGCCCGGCCCGGTAGGCG
>DATENJ010000103.1:0-2895 GCA_035275125.1 Actinomycetes bacterium
TCGGCGGGGCCGGCGCCCCCTCCGGCGCCGCCGGGCGGGCGGTCGCGTTCGCCAGGAGCCAGCTCGGCAAGCCGTATGTGTGGGGTGCGTCCGGGCCGAGCAGCTACGACTGCTCCGGCCTGATCATGGCCGCCTACCGCAGCGCCGGGGTCTGGCTGCCGAGGGTGAGCCGGGCCCAGTTCGGCGCCGGCCCCCGGGTCGGGCTGGGCAGCCTCGCTCCCGGCGACCTGGTGTTCTTCGCCTACAACACCGGCAATCCGGGGTCCATCCACCACGTCGGCATGTACGTCGGCGGCGGGGCCATGGTCGAAGCTCCCTATTCCGGGGCCAGCGTCCGCATCGCCTCCATCGGCCGCCGCGACTACATCGGCGCCGTCCGGCCGACCGGCTGACCGTCTCGGAGCGGTCGGAAAGGATTCTTCTTGTTAGACTTCGGGGGTCGCGATCCCCGGGGTCCAACGCCCCGCTCTCCGTATATGAGCATGTCGCAGGTCGGCTCCGGTCTGCCCCGACTGCTCGCCGAGCGTTACGAGCTCAGCGAGCAGATCGCATCGGGCGGCATGACGAGCGTCTGGCGCGGGCACGACCGTGTCCTCGGTCGGGACGTTGTCGTCAAGGTGCTGCACCCTGAACTGGCCGCCGACCCGAGCTTCCGGGCCCGCTTCCACGAGGAGGCGGTCAACGCGGCCCGGCTGACCCACCCCAACATCGTCGCCCTCTACGACACCGGCGAGCAGGAGGGCGTGGCCTACATCGTCATGGAGCTGGTCAACGGGCCGACCCTCGGCGAGGCCCTCGGCCGCCACGGCCCGCTGCCGCCGTCGCGGGCGGCCCGGCTCTCCATGGAGGTGTCCGCGGCCCTCGACTACGCCCACCAGGCCGGGGTCTGCCATGGCAGCCTCAAGCCGGGCAACATCCTTCTGGCTGACGACGGCACCGTGAAGGTGGCCGACTTCTCGATCGCCAGGGCGGCCACCGAGGAAGACCCCGGCCGGACCGGGGAGGTCCTCGGGGTCGACGGCTACCTGGCTCCCGAGGTGGTCAGGGGCGGCGACGCCGACGGCCGCGCCGACGTCTACGGGCTCGGGGCCTGCCTCTACGAGATGCTCACCGGCCGGTCCCCTGGTGCCGACCCGTCGACCACCATCCCGCCGAGGGCCCTGCGGGCCGGGGTGCCGCGCGACCTGGACACGATCGTCCGTCAGGCGATGGCCGTCGACCCCGACGACCGCTTCCAGACCGTCCAGGCCATGGCCGCGGCCCTCTCCCGCTCGGCCACGGGAGCCGACAGCGTCCCCCCGAGCGAGTTCCTCCCGGCCCCCCTGGCCCCGACCGGTCCCGAGGCCGCCACCTCGCGTGGCTTCCTCCGCCACGAGGGCCGCCTCCTCGGCTGGGTCCTCGCTCTGGTCGCCATGGCCGCCATCCTGGTCGCGGTCGGCCTCACCCTGGCCAAGAACGACCTCGGCAACCTGTTCGGCGAGGACCCCCCGGGAAGCACCCGCGGGCCCCAGACGACCGTCGCCGCCTCCGCCCCCATCCGGGGCGTGACCGGGACCGCCTACGACCCGCTGGGCGACCGTGGCGAGCACGACCAGGAGGCTGGCAACGCGGTCGACAGCAACCCGGCCACGATCTGGCAGACCGACCGCTACAAGTCCGCCGGGCTCGGCGGGCTCAAGGCGGGGGTCGGGTTCGTGCTCAGCCTGCAGGAGCCGAAGCAGGCCCGCCAGCTCAGGCTGGTCCTCACCACGCCCGGGGCCGACTTCACCGTCTACGCCACCGACGACGACGTCATCCCCGACCAGTTCGTCGAGGGCAGCGGCTGGCGTGAGGTCGCCAGGCAGCAGGACGCGGGCGCAGAGCTCACCCTGAAGCTGTCGGGTGGTCCGCAACGGCACTACCTCGTCTGGTTCACCGACCTGCCCCAGGACGGCGGCGGGTACCGCATCGGGATTGCCGAAGCCGGCCTACGGTCGTGAACCGACCGAGCGACGAGGCGCTCCTCGCCGCCCACCTGCGAGGCGACCCACGGGCCTTCGGTGAGCTGGTCGAACGCCACGAACGCCGCATCTACGGCCTCTGCCTCCGGATCCTCGGCAACCGGGAGGACGCCGAGGACGCCGCCCAGGAGGCGTTCCTGGCCGCCCTCCGCAAGGCCTCCAGCTTCCGCAGGGCGGCCGCCTTCTCGACCTGGCTGTACCGGATCGCGGTGAACGCCGCCACCGACCAGGCCCGTCGCCGCGGCCGGGCCCGCCTGGCCGCCCTCGACCCGGAGGACGCCGGCCTGGCCGTGGCCCCCGGCAGCGAGCTCGGTGAGGCGGTCGCCACCGCCGTCGCCGTCCAGGCCGCCCTCACCCAGGTGCCGGAGGAGTTCCGGGTCGCGGTCGTCCTCTGCGACCTGTACCGGGTCCCCTACGCCGACGCCGCCCAGATCCTCGAGGTTCCCGTCGGCACCGTGAAGAGCCGCGTGTTCCGCGGGCGCCTGGCCCTGGCCGAACAGCTCGCCGACCCCCCCGATACCGAACCAGCCCGCCCATCACTCCGGTTGGCCGGCGCGCCGGGAACCGACACCAGATCGCCAGCGTCCGAACCTACAGAGCCCGACCACCCTCGCCAGGAGTAGCCACCGGCCCAGCACCGACCTCGACCGGCCCCACCCAGGAGCAACCAGCCGTGCCTGACCATCCCGACCATGAGCAGCTCGCCGCCTTCCAGGCCGGCGACGTCGACCGCCGCGAACGGCTCGACGTCGAAGCCCACCTGGCGGGCTGCCCGTCGTGCGTCGAGCTGGTCGAGTCGGTCGGGCGCGCACGGGCCAGCCTGGCCGTGCTCGAGGAGCCGGACCTCCCGCCCGGCCTCCACGACCGCCTCGCCGCCGCCGTGGACGCCGAGGCC
>DATENJ010000104.1:0-2290 GCA_035275125.1 Actinomycetes bacterium
CGTGGCCGTGAACGGCTCCTACGACCAGGCCAACCGGCTCTCGGCCCAGGCCGCCGAGGCGTTCGGCTGGGGCTTCGTCAACGTGAACCTGCGCCCCTGGTACGCCGAGGGCTCCAAGACCGTCGGCCTCGAGGTGGCCGAGCAGCTCGGCTGGTCGCTGCCCGACCACGTGGTCGTCCCGATCGCCTCCGGGGCCCTGCTGACCAAGGTCCACCAGGGCTTCGGGGTCCTGGCCGACCACGGCCTGGTCGAGCGGACGCCGGTCAAGGTGCACGGCGCCCAGTCGGTCGGCTGCAGCCCGGTGGCCACCGCCTTCGCCGCCGGGGTCGACGAGGTCACCCCGGTGCGGCCCAGCGGCATCGTCAAGTCGCTGGCCATCGGCGACCCGGCCGACGGAGCCGAGGCCCTTGCCACCGTCCGCGGGTCCGGCGGCCGGGTCGAGGCGGTGGACGACACCGAGGTGGTGGAGGCGATCGAGCTGCTGGCCCGCACCACCGGCGTGTTCGGGGAGACGGCCGCCGGGGTGACCGTCGCCACCCTCGGCCGCCTGGCCGCCCGGGGCGAGTTCCGTCCCGGCGAGCGGGTCGTCGCGCTGATCACCGGCCACGGCCTCAAGACCCGCGAGGTCCTCGAGGGCCGCGCCGGGGCCACCGTCACCGTCCGCCCCAACATCGACGCCCTCTCCGAGGCCCTCGCCCCCCTCCGCCCCGACCTGGCCGTCACCGGCTAGTAGTCGCCGGCCTGCCAGCGCCGGAAGATCTCGAGGCCGTCGGGGCAGAACGGCCATTCCTGGAGCCGGGCGGCCAGCTCGTCCATGGTCAGGAAGGCGCCCCAGGCGATCTCGCTGGCCTGGGGCGTGACGGGACCGTCCCAGGTGACCTCGAAGGTGGCGCTCCAGCTCGGGTTCTCCGGGCCGCGGTAGCGGTGCTTGAACAGGAACCGGGGCTCGGGCCCGGTCACGCCCAGCTCCTCGGCCAGCTCGCGCCGGGCCGCCTCCAGGTAGGTCTCGCCGGCGGCCAGGACCCCGCCGGCGGCCGTGTCGTAGCGCCCCGGGTACACGTCCTTGTCGTCGGTGCGCCGGTGCACGTACAGCCGCCCGGCCCCGTCCCGGCACAGCACCGAGGAGAACCGGTGCAGCAGCCGGCGGGCCCGCACCTCACGCCTGGTGGCCTGGCCGACCACCCGGTCCTGCTCGTCGACCACGTCCAGGAGCTCGTCGCCAGGGTCGATGCCGTCCACCTTCCCGGTCGCAAGAGGCGATACTTCCGCAAAGCGTACGGCGAGAAAGCGTAAGGCGAGAAAGCGTAAGGCCTCGCCCACCTCGGGGCTCAACGAGTGGAACGGCCCGTGCCCGGGCCAGGTTCTGGAGGGGAATGGACGTCCGACCTCGACACGACGCGCGCGACGACGCCGAGCTCGTGCGGGCGGCGACGGCCGGCGACCGCGGCGCCTTCGCCGCGATCTACGACCGCTACGCCGACCGCCTGCACGACTTCTGCTGGTCGGTGCTGCGCGACCGCGACGAGGCGGCCGACGCCACCCAGGACGCGTTCCTGGTCGCGGCCGAGCGCCTCGGCCAGCTCCGCGACCCGGAGCGCCTCCGCCCCTGGCTGTACGCGATCGCCCGCAGCCAGGCCCTCCGCCGGGTCCGGGCCCGATCGCGGCTCGCTCCCGAGGAGGACATGACCGACCTGCCCGACCCCGCCACCGGCCCCGAGCAGGCAGCCCAGCGCGCCGACCTCCGCGAGCTGGTCTGGAACGCCGCCGCCGGCCTGTCCGAACGCGACCGAGCCCTGCTCGACCTCCACCTCCGCCACGGCCTCGAGGGCGCCGACCTGGGCGAGGCCATCGGCGTCGAGCCCGCCCACGCCTACGTCCTCCTGACCCGCCTCCGCGACCAGGTCGAACGCTCCCTCGGCGCCCTCCTCGTCGCCCGCCTGGGCCGCGCCGACTGCCCCGACCTGTCCCGCCTGCTGACCGACTGGGACGGCCGGTTCTCTCCCCTCGTCCGCAAGCGGGTCGCCCGCCACGTCGACAACTGCGAGACCTGCGGCGCCGCCCGCCGCAAGCTCGCCAGCCCCCTGGCCCTCCTGGCGGCCGTTCCCCCCATGCCAGCCCCAGCCGACCTCAGAGGCCGGGTCCTGGAGCAGTTCCAACTGTCATCAGCGAGTTCCGGTAGTGCGGACGACCCCGGCGACCCCGGCGACCCCGGCGACCCCGGTATCCACAGCCACCCTCAGGGGGAGGGTACGGGGTGGGAGAACGACGGGGCGGGCGGCGGCAAGGGCCG
>DATENJ010000105.1:0-2235 GCA_035275125.1 Actinomycetes bacterium
ATCGGCGTCGCCCGGGTCGAGAGCCAACCACGCCACGGCGCGCTGCGAGGTCTCCGCCGTCGCCAGCCATTGGGTCAGCAGCGTGGTCTTGCCGAATCCTGCAGGTGCCGCGACGAGGACCAGCCGCGGCCCTCCGCCCCCATCCGGCCGCAGTTGGTCGGTAAGACGAGCGCGCTCCACCAGCCGGCGATGCGGCGAGGGCAGGTGCAGCTTGGTGCCCAGCACAGGCATGCGATCAGCGTAGGGCCGCCGTTCGCTCAACGACACGGCCGCGCGAAAGCGCTCCGCGGCTAGAAACGGACTCCACCGACGCGGCAGCGGCCGACGCGGCCCGTTCGTAGCTGCTCCGGCCGGAAGCCGGCTCGTTGAGCGGCAAGCTCTGACCGGAGGACCTCGAGGAGCCGACCGAACCAGTCGCGGCCCTTTCGTGCCGGCGCTCAAGTACGCCGCAACGCCTACCAGCGCACATGGAATGATCTCTCGTACAGTGTGCGAACTGGGCAAACGGCGTTCGCCCGTGTCTACGGCAAGCCGTTCTCTGAGTATCTTCCCGAAGATCCTAACCAGCGGCGGTCACGTGGTGGTGACCGTGGTGTCGGCGCGGCGGTGCCCGTCGACGCCCTTAGCCACGGTCCCACCGCCTGACCGGGCTCACCTCACATTGGTGCCTTAGGCTCGGTGTGCTCGCATCCATGAGGAGTTTGTCATGGCTAGCCCGTTGGTCGACACGAAGCTCTTCATTCCCTCGGTGCGACGCAGCTTGGTGGCGCGCTCTCGGTTGAGTCAAAGGTTGGCCCGTGGCGCGGAGGCCAAGCTGACGCTGATCTCGGCACCCGCCGGTTTCGGCAAGACCACAGCGCTGGCCGCGTGGCTGACCGAGGCTGATCAGCAGCGGTCGGTGGCGTGGCTGTCTCTGGAGGCAAGCGACAGGCAGCCGGCGTCCTTCTGGACGTACCTGGTCACGGCCTTGCACAGGGCGGCGCCAGCCGTGGGTGCCGGCGTCCTGCCGCTGCTGCAGGCCGCGCAGCCACCGGTGGAGAGCGTGCTGACCACGGTGCTGAACGAACTGGCCACCCTGGGACACGACCTTGATCTGGTGCTGGACGACTACCACCTGGCCGATGGACCGGAGGTGGCGGCTGGGATGGCGTTCCTGCTCGAGCACCTGCCCCCGCGGGTGCATGTGGTGCTCAGCAGTCGGGTCGATCCGGATCTTCCGCTGGCCCGTCTCCGGGCGCGTGGCGAGTTGGTCGAGGTCCGCGCGGCCGACCTGCGTTTCACCCATGAGGAGGTGTCGGCTTACCTCGGCGACGCCACCGGGCTGAGCCTGACGGGGCGCGACGTCGCCGTGCTCGAGGAGCGTACCGAGGGATGGGCCGCCGCGTTGCAGCTGGCCGCGCTGTCGATGCGAGGCCGGCGTGACGTCGCCGCGTTCATTGACGGCTTCGCGGGGGACGACCGGTACATCGTCGACTATCTGGTCGAGGAGGTCCTGGCGCGCCAGTCCGAGGACGTGCGCAGCTTTCTGGTCCACACCTCGATCCTGGACCGGCTGACCGGCCCGTTGTGCGACGCCGTCACCGGCCAGGGCGGCGGCAAGGCCATGCTCGAGGTCCTGGACCGGGCGAACCTGTTCGTGGTGCCGTTGGACGATAACCGGCGCTGGTACCGCTACCACCATCTGTTCGCCGACGTCCTCCGGACCCACCTGCCGGACGAGGACCCGGACCGGGTCGCCGAGTTGCACCGCCGAGCCAGCTACTGGTACGCGGAGGCGGGCGAGGCGTCGCCGGCGGTACGGCACGCCCTGGCGTGCGGAGACGTCGACCACGCCGCGGAAGTGGTGGAACGGGCCATCCCTGCGCTGCTGCGCAGCAGGCAGGAGGCGACCATCCGTGGCTGGCTGGACGACCTTCCCGATGAGGTGGTCAGGGTTCGTCCGGTGCTCGCGTCCGGGTTCGTCGCGGCGCTGATGTCGATGGGTGAGTTCGACGACGCCCCCCGGCGGCTGCGGGACGTCGAAAGGTGGTTGCATTCGGCCGGGGACGCCGGTGCAGGTACCGCCCAGCGGTCGTCGGGGATTCTGGTCGCCGACGAGGCGGATCTGGCCCGGCTGCCGGGGGTCGTGGAGTTGCGCTGGGCCGGTCTGGCGCTGGTGGCGGGGGACGTTGCCGGCACCCATCGGCATGCCCGGCTGGCCATCGCCCGGGCCACTCCGGAGGACCATCTCACCCG
>DATENJ010000106.1:0-5413 GCA_035275125.1 Actinomycetes bacterium
CGGCTCGGCCGCGTGGGCCACGCACAGGGCGGCCCCGGCCAGGTCGGCCGGGCCGCCGTAGCCGCGGCGGTGCACCGTGACCCGCGGGTCGGGCTCCAGCCGGTCGAGGGCCGCCTCGGGGCCCTTGGCGATGACGGTGACCTCGGCCCCGGCGACCAGCAGGCCCTCGACCTTGCCGGCCTCGACGGCGAGCTCGCCGATCACCACCGCCCGCCGGCCGGCCAGCTCCAGCAGCACCGGGTACCCGAACGCCATCACCGGCCCCCGGGTTCCTCAGCAGCCATTGGTGGGCTCCCAGGTGCGGGTGTTGACGTCAGCCCGCAGCCGGCCAAGGGCGGCCGAGAAGCGGTCGTCCGGGCTGGCCGGGCCGCCCAGCCGGGTGTGGAGGCCGCACTCGCGGTCCTGGTCGGCCTCCCACCACCAGCGCCCGGCCCGCTCGTCCTCCCCGGGGCGGGTCGGGCGGGTGCAGGGGGCGCAGCCGATCGAGGTGTAGCCCTGGGAGTACAGCGAGCTCACCGGCAGGCGGTGGCTGCGCACGTACGCCCAGACCTGGTCGCGGGTCCAGTCGGCCAGCGGGTTGAGCTTGAGGATGCCGCCGTGGGCGTCGTCCCGCTCGGCCTTGGCGATGGCCCCGCGGGCCCGGCCGCCGTCGCGGCGCAGGCCGGTCGACCAGGCCTCGACCCCGGCAAGGGCCCGGTCGAGGGGGGCCACCTTGCGGACGTGGCAGCAGAGCCGGCGCAGCGCCGGGTCCTTGTGGAACAGGTTGGGGCCGTGGCGGGCGACCATGGCGGCCACGTCGGCCGGGTCGGGGGTGACCACCTCGACCTCGAGGCCGAGGCCGGTGCGCACCGCCTCGATGACCTCGTAGGTCTCCTCGGGCAGGCGGCCGGTGTCCAGGGTCAGGACCCGGACGCCGGGGTCGATGCGGCGGGCCAGGTCGAGCACGACCATGCCCTCGGCCTGGAAGCTGGTCACCACGGCGAACCGGTCGCCGAAGCGCCCGATGGCCCAGGCCAGCAGCTCGTCGGCCGGGAGGCCGTCGAGCTGGGTGAGGTCGGGTCCGTCTAGCCGGGAATCAAGGCCGTGCGGCCAGGTGGTGGCGGTCGCCGCCACAGGCGAGCTCCTCTCGACACGCTCGGGTCGGGGGGTCCAGGCCCGGTCGGTCGGAAAGCACGCGAGCTACATCGTCACACGGCACGACCGCCGAGCCCCGGGACACGCGCAGGACACCACCCACCCGTGGTCGAGGGCGCGGTTGCGGGTCAGCAGCGTGGCGGTCATGGCGTGCCACGGTAAGGTACAACCCACCGGATCGGCAACACCCAGACGCGAAGGAAGAGCCCGTGCCGCGCATCCTCTCGGGCGTCCAGCCCACCGGGAACACCCACCTCGGCAACTACGTGGGCGCCTTCCGGCAGTGGGTGGACATGCAGTACGACTTCGAGGCCCTCTACCCGGTGGTCGACCTGCACGCCATCACCCTGCCGTATGACGCCAAGGAGCTGGCCGACCGGACCCTCGAGGTGGCGGCCATCCTGCTCGCGGCCGGGCTGGACCCGGACGTCTGCACCGTGTTCGTCCAGTCGCACGTGCCCGAGCACACCGAGCTGGCCTGGCTGCTCAACCACCTGGCGACCGTCGGCGAGCTGCGCCGCATGACCCAGTTCAAGGCCAAGGCCGAGACCGGCGGCGAGGGCGCGCTGCCCGCCGGCTACTTCAACTACCCGGTCCTGCAGGCCGCCGACATCCTCATCTACCAGGCGGACAGGGTGCCGGTGGGGGAGGACCAGCGCCAGCACCTGGAGCTGACCCGCGACGTTGCCGAGCGCTTCAACGCCCGCTTCGGCCACACCTTCGTCGTCCCCGAGGCCTACATCCCCAAGGTCGGCGGCCGGGTCATGGACCTCCAGGTGCCGACGGCCAAGATGTCGAAGTCGAGCGCCTCGCCGGCCGGGCGCATCGAGGTCCTCGACCCGCCAGAGGCCATCCGCCGCAAGGTCCGCTCGGCCGTGACCGACTCGGGCCGGGAGGTGCTGGCCCGGCCGGACAAGCCGGCCATCTCCAACCTGCTGGAGCTGTACTCGGTGGCGACCGGCAAGGCGGTGGAGGAGCTGGAGCAGACCTACGCCGGCCGCGGCTACGGCGACTTCAAGTCCGACCTGGCCGACGCCCTGATCGCCTTCCTGGCCCCGGTCCGGGAGCGCTACACCGAGCTCCGCGGCGACCCGGCCCGCCTGGAGGCCATCCTCGAGCAGGGCGCGGCCAAGGCCCAGGCCATCGCCCGCGAGAACCTCGCCCTGGCCAAGGACCGCATGGGGTTTCTCCCCCGGCGGGCCGGCGGCTGACCCGGCACCACCGGTGACCAGGGCCCGGCTGGGGGTGATCGCGCGGCTGCCCGAGCCTCTGGCGATCCATGTGCAGGCGTGGCGGCGGGCGCTCTCGGACCCGGCGGCCGAGCGGATCGAGCCCCATCTGACCCTGGTGCCGCCCCAGACGGTGGCCGAGGACGACCTGGGCCGGGCGGTCGCCCTGCTCGAGCGGGCGGCCGCCGAGGCGGTGCCGTTCCTGGTCGAGCTGGACGGGGCGGCGACGTTCCTTCCCGGCAGCCCGGTGGCGTACCTGGTCGTGGGCCAGGGCGGGCCGGCCCTGGCCCAGCTCGACGCCGCCTTCCAGGAACCGCCCCTCGACCGCCGCACCCACCCCTTCCACCCGCACGTGACCATCGCCCAGGAGCTGCCGGCCGACCGGATCGAGGCCGCCGCCGGCGAGCTGGCCGGCTTCCGGGCGGCCTTCCCGGTCCGCGAGCTCGCACTGCTGCGCGAGGACCGGGACAAGGTCTGGCGGCCGCTGGCCACCGCAACGGTCGGGGCGTCGACGGCCATCCGCGAGGTGCCGTTCACCGAGGCGGCCAGCGCCGGCCTGCTCCTGCTCGACCGGGCCAGCGGGCGGGTCCTGCTCGGCCTTCGCACCCGCGACCCGGGCCGCCGCTACCCGGGGGCCTGGGACGCGATCGGCGGCAAGCCCGAGGAGGGCGAGACGCTGCTTGCGGCCCTGTCCCGCGAGGCCCGCGAGGAGGCCGGGATCGAGCCGCTCGACCCGACCGCCCTCGGCTGCTTCCACGACGGCGACCGGGCCGACGCCTACTTCCTGGTCACCACCTGGAAGGGCCGGCCGGCCAACCAGGAGCCGGCCGAGCATAGCGAGCTCGACTGGGTGCCGCTGCACGAGGCCGGCGGGCGCCCGCTGACCCCGACCGTCAGGGCGGCGGTGGCCCGGCTGGCGGCGCTGCTGGCCTCAGGGCACCGACTGCAACCGCCAGGGTGATGTGCGATAACTCTTCTCGCAGCGGGGTAGAAGGTCACCATCCCAACGACAACAGCAAGGGGGGACTGCCTTGGCAATCCAGGACCCGCCTTCGGGCCCGCGGGCGACCACCCGGCCCGCCGGGGCTGCACCCACCGAGGAGCCATCCACCGGTGAGCTGCTGAAGGGCCTCGCCGACGACGCGACCACGCTCATGCGACAGGAGATCCTGCTGGCCAAGCAGGAGCTCCAGGAGGGCCTGACCGCCAGCGCCAAGGCGAGCGCCCTGCTGGTCGCGGCCGGCGTGCTCGGGCTGTACGCCTTCGGCTTCCTGCTCTACACCATCGGCGAGGCGATCGGCGGGCCGCCCTGGCTCGGGTTCGCCATCGTCACCGTGGTCCTGCTGATCGTGGTGGCCGTGCTGGGGCTGGTCGGCAAGAACCGCCTGGCCGCCTCGAAGGTCGCTCCGGAGAAGGCCAAGGCCGAGCTCCAGACGACCGCCAACGAGCTGAAGGAGGAGATCACGTGGGGGAAACCTCAGCGGCAACCGCCCGAGAGGTAGAGGAGACCCGCCGGCAGATGGAGGACAAGGTGGCCAAGCTCTCCGAGCGCGCGCCGGAGGAGGCCCGCAAGCTCCTGAAGCGGGTCGTGTTCGGCATCATCGCCAGTCTCGCGGTGCTCCTCGCCCGGAAGCTGGTCGACAAGCTCTGGGAGCGGGCCACCGGCGAGCTGCCCCCGACCAAGGTCGAGTACGACGACTGAGGCCTGACCGAGAACGGGCGCCGGTCGCTGGCCGGCGCCTTTCTCTTGCCCACAGATTTCATTCGTCGTAGACTTCATCCGACGATGAATTCTTGGTTGCGGAGGTGGCGTCGGCATGTGGGCCATGGCCATGAAGGAGTTCCGCCAGATGCGCCGGGACCGGCGCACGCTGGCCATGATGATCCTGCTCCCGGTGATCCTGCTGGTGGTGTTCGGCTACGCGGCCAGCTTCGACGTCGACCAGGTGAAGACGGTGGTGGTCGGCCCACAGGCCGAGCAGGTGGCGGCCGCCCTGCCCGAGCGGCTTGACGTCGTCCGGGTCGCGCCCGCCGAGGGCCGCCAGGACGCCGTCGAGGCCCTGCGCGACGCCGACGCGGCGGTGGCGGTGGTGACCGGCGACGCCGGGCAGCCTCAGGTGCTGGTCGACGGGGCCGACCTGTTCTCGGCCCGGTCGGTGGTGACCGAGCTGCGGGGCCGGCCGGGGCTGCCCACCCCCGAGGTGCTGTTCAACCCGGGCCTTGAGACCTCGGCGATCATGGTGCCCGGCCTGATGGGCGTGGTGCTGGTCTTCGTCGGGACCATCGCCACCGCCCTCGGGGTGGTCCGCGAGCGTCAGAGCGGCACCCTTGAGCAGCTGGCCGTGATGCCCTTCAAGGCCCGCGACGTGCTCGCCGGCAAGCTCCTGCCCTACCTGGGGGTCGCCGTGGTCGACCTGGCGGTGATCGTGGCCGTTGGGGTGCTGCTGTTCGACGTCCCCTTCCGCGGCTCGCCGCTGGTCTTCGCCCTCGGGGCGGTGCTGTTCCTGTTCGTCACCGTCGGCATCGGGGTGCTGATCTCGACCGTGTCCGAGACCCAGGGGCAGGCCATCCAGCTGGCCATCCTGACCATGCTCCCCCAGATCCTGTTGTCCGGGCTGATCTTCCCGCTCCAGGCCATGGCCCCGGGGGTCCGCTGGATCGGCTACCTGCTGCCCCTCACCTACTTCGTCCAGGTGGCCAGGGGGGTCATGGTCAGGGGCGCCCCGTTCGAGGCCTTGATCCTCCCCCTCGCCATGCTGGCCCTGCTCGGCACGGCCGTGTTCGGCCTGTCGATCGCCCGCTTCCGCCGCGACCTGGCCCCCACCGGCCGGCGCCACGGCGCCGACGCTGCCGACGTGGACCAGGACCAGGCGGCCAGTGCGAGGGCGGGCGCCCGATGAGCCCGGACGGGACGAGCTGGGGCTGCCGGCGGCTCGGGGTCCGCTACGGTGCCACGGTCGCACTCGAGGAGGTGAGCTTCGAGGTCGCCGCGGGCACGGTGGCCGCCGTGGTCGGAGGCGACGGGGCCGGCAAGACGAGCCTGCTGCGGG
>DATENJ010000107.1:0-2364 GCA_035275125.1 Actinomycetes bacterium
CCGCACCGTGCGCCGCTCGCTGTCCTCGGGCGGGGTGCCGGTCGACCCGGCCTTCCGGGCCGTGCGCGCCTCCAAGCCCGACCTGTACGTGCTGGCCGACGTCTCCGGGTCGGTGATCGAGTTCGCCAAGTTCACCCTCTCGCTGCTCCACGCCATGGACCAGGAGTTCGCCAAGCTGCGCAGCTTCGCCTTTGTCGACGGGGTGGACGAGGTGACCGGGCTCCTCGGCCAGGGCGGCCACCGCATGGACCTGCGCGGCGCCTTCGCCAGGGCCCGGCTGGTGGCCGACGACGGCCACTCCGACTACGGCAACGTGTTCCGCCGCTTCGCCGACCGCTACGGCGGCGACGTCGACAGCCGCAGCACCCTGATCGTCATGGGCGACGCCCGCAACAACTACCGCGACCCTGGCCTCGAGCCGTTCGCCGACCTGGCCAGGCGGTCGCGGCGCTGCTACTGGCTGAACCCGGAACCGGCGGACGACTGGGACACGACCGACTCGATCATGTCGGTCTATGGTCCAGCCTGCGACCGCGTGTTCGAGGTCCGCACGCTGCGCCAGCTGACGGCGTGCGTTGACGAGATCACCTGAGCCCGGGAGGGGCCATGTACGTGCTGATCGTGTCGGCAAGGGTCAAGCCGGAGCAGCGGGGCCGGTTCCTGGAGGCGATCGAGGAGAACGCCGTCACCTCGGTCCGCGACGAGCCCGGCTGCCTGCGCTTCGACGTCGTCCGCGACGGCGACGACCCCGACCACTACCTGTTCTACGAGGTCTACCGGGACGAGGAGGCCTTCAGGGCCCACCGCGACAGCGACCATTTCGCCCGCTGGCGCGAGGCCGCCGACACGGTCCTGTCCGCCCCCCTGGAGGCCACCCACGCCGCCATGGTGGTCACCCGCGCCGACCGCCAGGAGGACTGAGCGGGGGTGGTCAGCCGGCCGCGGTGGTGGCCGTGGCCGGCTCCGCCGGGGCCTGGACGGCGGTGGCGGTGGGGCGGACGGCGCCGATGTAGTCGCCCCGCAGGAACGGGGTGATGCGGACGGTGGCCCCGGTGTAGGGGGCGTCGACCATGTTGCCAGCCCCGATGTAGATGCCCACGTGGTGGATGGTGGAGGGGTCGGCGGTGTTGTAGGCGTAGAAGACCAGGTCACCCGGTTGCAGGTCGGCCACGTTCCAGACGCGGGCGCCGAAGGTCCACTGCGCCCGCGACACCCGCGGGATGTCCAGCCCGCCGTTCTTGTAGGCGGCCTGGGTGAGGCCCGAGCAGTCGTAGAAGCCGTCGCCGGTGGCCCCCCACCGGTAGGGGGTGCCGAGCTGGTTGTAGGCGAACTGGACGGCCGCGGCCGTCACCTCCTCGGCCGGGGCGCCGGGGGGCAGGCCCTGGCTGGCCGCGTACGCCGAGGCGATGGCCAGGACCTTGGTCACGTACCAGTTGGCGTGGTTGTAGGCGAACACCGCCCCGGCCACGTTCGCGCCCCGGTTGGCGCCGTTGGCGCACAGGTAGCTGGCCGCGGTGAAGATGGCGTCGGAGGGGCTGTAGACGTCGGCCCCGCCGCCGTCGGCGTCGACCGCGTAGGCCGCCCAGGTGTTGCCGGCCTTGCCGCCGACGCCGATCTGCATCGGCCCGGCGGCCCCGGCGAAGTTGGCCCCCGAGCGCACCCCCGGGGCGGTCGAGCGGCCGTGGTCGGTCTCGACCTTGCCGATGGCGGCCAGCACCGACCAGGGGAGCCCAGGGCAGCTGTCGGCGGCCGTCTGGTAGACCGGCAGCAGCTGCGGCGGGATGTCCCGCTGGGCGTCCTGGCTGGGCGCGCCCCCGCCGACCATGGCGGTCGACAGCCCGAGGGCCATCAGGCCCAGGACCAGGAAGACGGCGGCGAAGACGCCGAACAGGAGCTTGACCATCACCAGGCCGATCGGTGGTATTTTAGGATAGTCGAGTCGGTTGACAGGATAGGGCGGAGGTGCTGTATCGGTCCACTGGGCGGGGGAGGGTCTCGGACAAGTCCGATTCCCGCTGGTCGACTGCCTTGGTTACATTGCACATCAGTGTAATCTGTTGGTAATCACACGTGGACAGATCTACCCAAATACGCAGCCCGAACCGCACGAGATGGAGACCGACCGGGGGTCGTTGTGAGCCAGCAGCAGAGGCCCGCCTGGACCGGGGGTTCCGACGAGGCCCTGGTCCCGCTTGGCCGTGGCGACGATCCCACTCCGGAGACCGATCGCGACGGCGGTCCTGGCGACGGCGCCCAGCCGTCCGGCCAGCCCGCCCCGCCCGTACAGGGGCGTCCCGCCGACCTCGCCCGCCCGGCCACCGAGCCCCTCCCCGCCGACCGGCACCCGCCGATCGACCGGCGCGA
>DATENJ010000108.1:0-4253 GCA_035275125.1 Actinomycetes bacterium
GTACCGTGGCCGACGCGCGCCGGCTCCGACCGCCCGGGGACGTGCACCGTCGCGGTGGCCCCGACCGGGACGACGACCCGCAGCCGGAGGCGGCCCTCCGACCGTTGCCAAGAGACCTCGACGTCGCCGTATGGGGTGCGATGGCGGGCGGAGGCCGACGTCAGGCTCCGAGCCGGTGCCGGACGGACCAGCAGCTCGCGATAGCCGGGCGCCGCCGGAGCAAGGCCCGCGAACGTGCGGTGCAGCCAGTCGGCCACCGCACCAAGGGCATAGTGGTTGAACGAGTTCATCCGGCCCGGGTTGATGCTGCCGTCCGGCAGCATGGCGTCCCAGCGTTCCCAGACCGTTGTGGCCCCCATGGTCACCGCGTAGAGCCAGGAGGGGCAGCCCGTCTGGAGCATCAGCCGATAGGCCGCGTCGAGGTGGCCCGAGCCGGTCAGGGCGTCCATGATCAGCGGGGTGCCGACGAACCCGGTGCTGATCCGGAAGCCGGACGACCGCACCAGGTCGGCCAGGCGGTCCCCGGCGTGGTGGCGCTGGTCGGCGGTGGGCAGCAGGGCCCAGGCGAGCGCCAGGGCGTACACCGTGGGGGCGTCGCTGAGCACCCGCCCGCCGGGGGTCACGAACTCGCGGGCGAAGGCGTCGCGGACCTCGCCAGCCAGGCGGGCATACTTCTCGGCCACGTCGGCGTCGCCGGCCACGGCCGCGGCCAGACCCACGACCTCCGCCGAGCGGGCCAGGTAGGCCGTGGCCACCACGTCCGGGTCGGCCTGGGCCTCGAACGGGGCGTCATGGGGAGCGGTCGGGTCCAGCCAGTCGCCGAGCTGGAAGCCCCCGGTCCACAGGCGGTCGACGCCGGCCAGCCCGGCGATGTAGTCGACCCAGGCGCGCATGCTCGGCAGCTGCCGCTCCAGCAACCCGACGTCGCCGGTGCGCTGGTACAGGACCCAGGGCACGAGCGTGGCGGCGTCACCCCAGGCCGCCGCCGCGGACAGCGGCGAGTCGATGACGTTGGGGACGACCAGCGGCACCGACCCGTCGGGCTTCTGCTCGGCGGCGAGATCGGCCAGCCAGGAGCTCAGGAAGCCCGCGCTGTCGAACAGGAAGCTGGCCGTGGGCGCGAACACCTGGAGGTCGCCGGTCCAGCCCAGCCGCTCGTCGCGTTGGGGACAGTCGGTGGGCACGTCGACGAAGTTGCCCCGCATCCCCCAGACGACGTTCTCGTGGAACCGGTTGAGCACCGGGTCCGAGGAGCTGAACCATCCTGTCCGCCGCAGGTCGGAGCCGACCACGACCGCCTCGACGTCCTCGGCGCGCACCTCGGGCAGGCCGCTGACCTCGGCGTACCGGAAACCGTGGAAGGTGAGGTTCGGCTCCAGCACCTCAAGGGGCGCGCCGGCCAGCAGGTAGGAGTCGGTGGCCTTGGCGGTCCGGAGCGGCCGCACCCCCAGCTCCCCGTGCTCCAGTACCTCGGCGTGGCGGACCACGACCTCGTGGCCCGGGGCCTGGTCCCGGGCCCGGAGTCGGACCCAGCCGACCAGGTTCTGCCCGAAGTCGACCAGGGTCGCACCCGACGGCGAGGAGAAGACCGCGGTCGCGGGCAGTGTCTGGGTGACCCGGACCGGCGGGCCGTCGGGCGCGACCAGGCGGGCCAGGTCAGCGTCGAGCACCTCGACGGCGCCGGTGCGGTCGCCGCTCCGGGGACGCAGGTCGGTCCGCTGGCCGTCGTAGAGGTCGTCGGCCAGGATGCCGCTCTCGCCGGCCGTCCAGGCGGCGTCGGTGCCCAGGCGGATGACACGCCCGTCGGAAGTCGTCACCTCGAGCTGGGCGAGCAGGGCCAGCCGGTCGCCGTAGTGGGCGTGACGGCCGTCCCAGCCCAGCCGGCCCCGGTACCAGCCGTTGCCGAGCAGCACCTCCAGGTCGTTGCCGCCCTCGCGGACCAGCTCGGTGACGTCGTAGGTCTGGTACCGCAGCCGGTGAGCGTAGCTGGTCCATCCCGGCGCCAGGACCTGGTCGCCGACGCGACACCCGTTCAGGGTGGCCTCGTACAGGCCGTGGGCGGTGGCGTACAGCCGTGCCGTGACCACCGCAGCGGGCAGGTCGAAGGTCGACCGTAGCACCGGCGCCGGTGCGCCCAGCTTCCCCAGCTCGCGTGGGCTGATGAACCGGGCCGTCCAGTCCCCGGTGCTGAGCAGCCCGGCCTCCACCGTCGCCGGGTCGCTCCAGGCCGACCACCTGCCGGCCCCGCATACCCGCACCCGGACCAGCGCCCACTCCCGCGACGTCAGCGGGGCCGCGGGCCAGGGCACCAGCACCTGCTCCCCGCTCGCGACCCGGACGACCTCGGACGGCCCGCCGCCGCGCGTGAGCTCGACCTCGTAGGCCTCCTGGATGAACCCGGGATCGGCCGCCGGGATGATCCAGGACAGTCTTGGGGTCGCGGTCCCGATCCCGAGCACGGGTCCGTCGTCGGTCCGATGCTCGAAGCGTAGGTCTGTCGGAGCGGCTACGTGGCCCATGGCCTCTCCCGCGCATGCAGCGTCCGCTGTAGGCCGGATGATGGGCCGACACCAGGCCTGCTGATAGCACCGTACGGTCCGCTCATAGCACAAAAATGACCTGGCGGGGGCGGAGCGATACCCTTGGGGCATGAGTGAGATCCCGGTGACGATCTCCCCTGAGGGTCGCGCGTACTTCACCGAGGGCGTGCTCGCCTATGCGGGCCCGTGGGTCCACGAGGAACCACAGGAGGACCACACCCACAGCTTCGTCGAGGTCGCCGTCGTGACCGGCGGGGAGGCCGTCCAGCGCTCGCTGGCCGGCCGCCTGCCGCTCCGGACGGGCGACGTCGTGTTCCTGCGCCCCGGAGTCTGGCACGGCTACGAGACCGGGCACCTGGAGCTGTACAACTGCTGCTTCAGCGCCGAGCTGCTCCACCGGGAGCTGGCCTGGACCCGGGAGGACCCGCTCCTCGGCTACCTGCTCTGGACGGGGCCGCTGTCCATGGGACGACGCGGCATGCTGGTCACGACCCTTGGCGCTGCGGCGCTCCAGGACTGCCTGGTCCATCTCGACGCGCTCGACCGGCTCCGCCTCCGGCCGCTCGGCCTGTACCGCAGCGACATCATCAGCCACCTGACCCTGGTCCTCGGCCATCTCGCCCGCGCCGTGGCCGCCGACCGCGACCGGGTCGTCGAGCCCACCGGACCGACCCATCCGGCCGTGGTCCAGGCCATGCAGCTGCTGGACTCGCAGCTCACCCACCCGTGGACGCTCGGCGAGCTGGCCGCCCGGCTGCACCTCTCCCCCGGCTACCTGCTGCGGCTGTTCAAGTCGTCCACCGGGATGCCCCCCATGGCGTACCTGGCCAGGCGGCGGGTGGAGACGGCAGCCGGGCTGTTGCTGCACACCGACCAGTCGGTGACCCAGATCGGCCGGTCGGTCGGCTGGCCGGACCAGAACTACTTCGCCCGCCGCTTCAAGGCCCACTTCGGCCTCAGCGCCACCACCTACCGCAGCCGCTTCGCCGACAGGACCCGGCGGCTGCAGACCTGGCTTGAACGACGGTCGGAGTAGTCGGCGCTAGGCGATTTTGTCCTACCAGGGGTTCATACTGTGCTAATCGACGGCTCGAAGAGGAAGCAACCGTGACACCAGCCGGACGCAGCTTTCCCGACGGGTTCGTGTGGGGGACGGCCACCGCCGCCCACCAGGTCGAGGGGGGCAACTGGAACAACGACTGGTGGGCCTGGGAGCACAACCCCGGGTCCGGCTGCGCCGAGCCCAGTGGGGACGCCTGCGACCACTGGCACCGCTGGCCCCAGGACCTGCGCCTGCTGGCCGGCCTCGGGTTCGGGAGCTACCGGTTCTCGCTGGAGTGGAGCCGGATCGAGCCCGAGGAGGGCGAGTTCTCCAGGGTCGCGCTCGACCACTACCTGGCCATGTGCGCCGGCTGCCGTGAGCTCGGCCTTGAGCCGGTGGTCACCTTCCACCACTTCACCACCCCGCGCTGGGTGGCCGCGGCCGGCGGGTGGGCCGACCCGGCGACCGCCGACCGGTTCGCCCGCTTCTGCGCCAGGGCGGCCGGGCACCTGGGCGACGCCATGGCCCGGGCCTGCACCCTGAACGAGCCCAACGTGGTCGCCACCGCCGGCTACCTGCAAGGCCGGTTCCCGCCCGGGGAGCGCGACAGCGACCGGCGCCGGCGGGCCAACCAGGTGTTCGCCGACGCCCACGCCAAGGCCACGGCGGCG
>DATENJ010000109.1:0-10294 GCA_035275125.1 Actinomycetes bacterium
GGGCCGTCCGGGCCGGCGTCGGGGTCGGCGACCGACGGCTCGTAGCCGGTCCGGTTCTGGTCCTCCTGCCTGGCCCGCTCGTCGATGTCGAAGATGTTGGCCGAGCCGGTCCGGCCGGTGTCGGCCGGCTGGTCGGCGGCCGGCCCGCCCGGCGACGCCGGCTCGAAGGCGCCCGAGGACTCCCGCTCGGTCGTCTCGTCGGTCAGGTCGATCTCGTTGCCGCGGTCCTGCCTGGCCAGCCGCTCGGTCACCGCGCCCCGGCCCGAGGGCCGCTGGCCGCCTTCCTCGCCGTAGCCGGTCCCGTAGCGTTCCGTCATCGTGCCTCCTCGGTCGTCGAGCGGTCGGGGTGACGGTCCTCCAGCAGCTCCTCGAACAACGAACGGTAGTGGACCAGCGCCTGGCGCAGGTCCTCGGTGCTGGCCTCCGAGCGGTCGTTGGCGGCGGCGATGGCGTGGGCGGCCCGGTAGTCGTCCACCACCTGGGGGTGGTCGACCGAGATGTCGGCGGCCCGCTGCTCGAAATCGTCGACCGGGTAGCCGCGGTCGCGCATCACCGAGGTGATCAGCCGGTCGGCCTCGCGGGTGGCCTCGACCGGCTCGTCGACGAACTGGGCCTGGGTGTTTCGCCAGGCCTCGATGTAGCGGTCCCTGGCCTCCGACTCCAGCGGGACGATGTCGAACCCGGCACGGCGCTCGGTCCGCTCCCGCAGCTCGGTCTCGGCCGCCCGGCGGTCGCCGGCCTCTTCGACCGTGCGGTCGTACTCGGGCCCGAAGGTATCTTGAAGCTTCCGGCTGCGGCGCTGGCGGCCGGCGAAGAAGGCCAGCAGGGCCAGCAGGATGACAACGACGAGGATGGCGACGAGCAGGCCTGTGTCCATGGGGCGCATCCTTTCCCAAGTGTCCCTTGTTCCGCTATCCCGTCCAAGCCGGGATGCAAACCTGCGTACCAGACACTCAGGGGGCGGTGGAGGCCAGCGGCGGGGCGCTCTGGGGGTCGTTGCGGCCGTAGTCGACCAGACGGCGGGCGGCCTCGGTGATCTCGGCCGGGTCGGCCGTCTCCGGCGACCACCAGGAGCCGAGCTGGTCGTCGTGGTAGCGGGGCAGCACGTGGACGTGGAGGTGGAACACCGTCTGGTTGCCGACCGAGCCGTCGGAGTTGGCCTGGACCAGGTCGACGCCCCCGGCCCGGAAGGCGCCGATCACCCAGCGGGCCATCCGCCTGGCCATGGCGGCCACGGCCAGCCAGTCCTCGGCGTCGACCGACATCACGTCGCTGACATGGCGCCGGGGCACGACCAGCACGTGGCCGAGCGTCGCCGGGCTGATGTCCATGAACGCGACGGTTCGTTCGTCCTCGTCCACCAGGTCGGCCGGCAGCTCGCCCGACACGATCTGGCAGAAGGTGCAATCTGCCTGCATGCCCGTGTCCTCCCACCAGAGACAGTCAGGACCGGAGCGTAACCGAAACCCGAGGCGGTCATCCCCCGATCTGGGACATGCCCCGGGCCGGCTGGACAAAGTCGGCCTCGTTGATGCGGTGGCCCCACTGCTTGCGGGCGACCGCGTCCAGGTAGACCTGGGCGACGACGTCGTCGCCGGCCCCCGAGCGCAGCACCGAGCGCAGGTCGTACTCGGTGTTGGCGAACAGGCAGGTCCGCACCTGCCCGTCGGCGGTCAGGCGGATGCGGTCGCACTGGGCGCAGAAGGCCCGCGTGACCGAGGCGATCACGCCGACGGCGCCGCGGCCGTCGCGGTAGCGGTAACGCTCGGCCGGGGCGCTGCCCCGGGGGTCGGGCGCCTCCAGCCCGAAGGCGGTGTCGAGCCGGGCCAGGATCTCCCCCGCCGGGACCACCTGGTCGCGGGTCCAGTCGCCGGGGGCGTCGAGCGGCATGAACTCGATGAAGCGCAGCTCGACGCCAAGGTCGCGGGCCCAGGCGGCCATCGACTCGAGCTCGTCGTCATTGAAGCCGCGGACGACCACGGCGTTGATCTTCACCGGGTGGAGGCCGGCGGCGAGGGTGGCGTCGATCCCGGCCAACACCCGGTCGAGGGCATCGCGCCGGGTGATCTGCTTGAAGCGGTCGCGGCGAAGGCTGTCGATGGAGATGTTGGCCCGCTTGAGGCCGGCCTGGCGCAGCGGCTCGGCCAGGCGGTCCATCAGGAAGCCGTTGGTGGTGATGGACAGCTCGACCCCGAGCGCGCCAAGGGCGGCGACCACGTCGACCAGGTCGCGCCGCAGCGTCGGCTCGCCCCCGGTGATGCGGACGGTCCGCACGCCCAGGTCGATGGCGATCCGCAGGGCCCGGATCAGCTCGTCCCGGCCGAGCACGTCGTCCTTGGCCAGCCAGGGCAGGCCGTCCTCGGGCATGCAGTACAGGCAGCGGAAGTTGCACTTGTCGGTGACCGAGACCCGCAGGTCGCGCACGACCCGGCCGAAGCTGTCGACCATCTCAGCCACGGGCCGCCTCCTGTGAGGAGGGCGCGGCCTCGGGGATGCCGACCCAGCGGCCGCCGTCGGCCCAGAGCTCCTTCTTCCAGATGGGCACGGTCGCCTTGAGCTCGTCGATCAGCTCCCGGCAGCCGGCGAACGCCTCGGCCCGGTGGGGCGCCGAGGCGGCCACGATCACGCTCGGCTCGGCCGCCCCGACCACCCCGACCCGGTGGGCCACATAGACGGCGCCGAGCCCGTGGCGGCGGGCCGCCGCCGTGGCCACCCGCTCCATCTCGGGCCGGGCCAGCTCGTCGAAGGCCTCGTAGCGGAGCTCGTCGACCTCGCGGCCTTGGTTGGGGCTGCGGGTCGTGCCGACGAACAGAGCCGTCCCACCGCAGGCCGGGTCGAGCACCGCCTGGAAGGCCGCGTCCAGCGACAACGGCTCCTCGGTGAGCACAACGGTCAGGTTCACCACGCCACGCTACACCTCCCCACGGACCTCACCGGGCGCTCTCCAGGACCTCGCAGAGCGACTCGAGGCTTTCGAGGTTATGGCCGGCCAGGAACACGTCGACGTGGGGCAGGGCGGCGGCCATGCCCCGGGCCAGCGGCTCGTACCGGGGGCTGCCCTTGAGCGGGTTGACCCAGATCAGCCGGTGGGCCAGGCGGGAGAGCCGGGCCACCTGGGCGGCCAGCAGGGCCGGCTCGCCCCGTTCCAGCCCGTCGGAGCAGAGCACCACCACCGCACCGCGCATCGACACGTGCTGGGACCAGCGGTCCAGCAGCTCCTTGAGGGAGGCGCCGATGCGGGTGCCGCCGTTCCAGTCGACCACCGCGGCCGCGACCTCGCGCAGGGCGTCGTCCGGCTCGGAGCGGGCCAGGGCCCGGGTCACCCTGGTCAGCCGGGTCCCGAAGCAGAACACCTCGACCCGGCGCCCGGCCCGCATGGCCGCGAAGCCGAACTGCATCAGCGCCCGCGAGTAGGCCGACATCGACCCGGAGACGTCCAGGATCAGCACCAGCGGCCGGACCCGGCGGCGGCGGTCGCGCCAGGCCCGCCGGAACGGCTCACCCTGGGTGCGCAGCGAAGCCCGCAGGGTCCGGCGCTGGTCGAAGCGGCGCCCGTAGGGCGACGGCCGGTAGCGGCGGCTGTGCCGCGTCGGCAGGTGCACGGCCAGGGCCCGGATGACCTGGTCGGCCGCGATCCGCTCGGTCTCCGACAGCTCGTCGAACGACTTGCCCCGCAGCACCTCGGCCCCGCTGGCCAGCACCCCGACCGGGACCTCGCCGTCGTCGGCCCCCTCGGCCGGCTCCCAGGACTCCTCGGGGATGCCCTGGTCGAGCTCCACCTCGAGCTCGGGGGGCGTGCCCATGCGCTGGTCCTGGCCGCTGATCATGGCCATCACGTCGCGGGACTGGCTCGGGAACCACTCGGCGAAGGCGTCGTCGTAGGCGGCCAGGTCCTCCCTGCGGGCCACCATGGCCACCCGACCGGCCCAGTAGACGCCGTTGCGGTCGATCCGGTCGAGGGCGGCCACGGCCCGGCAGAAGGTCAGGATCCGCCCCGTCCCCACCGGCAGCCCGCGCCTGCGCAGCAGCCGCCCGAACCCGACCAGCCGCTCCAGTCCCGGCTGCGCGAGCGCGGCGGTGCTCATTCGGTCCCCAGCACCTGGCCGAGGTGGGCGCGGACGAGCTCAAGGTCCTCGTGGTCCTTGAGCAGGGCCCCAAGGGTGGCGGCGGCCTGCTCGGGCTCGAGCCGGGTCGCGCCGAGGAAGGTCAGGGCCTGCGACCAGTCGATCGTCTCGGCCACCCCGGGCCGCTTGGCGACGTCCATCGCGCGAAGCCGGGCCACCGCCTCGGCGACCTGGCGGGCCAGGGCCTCGGGGACCTCGGGGGCGCGCACGCGGACGATCTCGACCTCCCGGGCCACCGACGGGTGGTCGATCCAGTGGTACAGGCAGCGGCGCTTGAGGGCGTCGTGCAGCTCCCGGGTCCGGTTGGAGGTGATGATCACCGCCGGGGGCCGGTCGGCGGCGACCCGGCCGATCTCGGGGATGGTGACGGCGAACTCGCTCAGGACCTCGAGCAGGAAGGCCTCGAACTCGTCGTCGGCCCGGTCCAGCTCGTCGATCAGCAGCACCGACCGCGACCCGGCCCGGACCGCGGCCAGCAGCGGCCGCTCGACCAGGAACTCGGGGCCGAACAGGTCGGCCTGGCCCTCGCCCAGCTGGGCGGCCCGGACGGCGATGAGCTGGCGCGAGTAGTCCCACTCGTACAGGGCCTGGCTGGCGTCGATCCCCTCGTAGCACTGGAGGCGGACCAGCTCGCGGCCGAGCAGGGCCGACAGCACCTTGGCGACCTCGGTCTTGCCGACCCCGGCCTCGCCCTCCAGCAGCAGCGGCTTGTCCAGGTGCAGGGCCAGGTAGACGGCCGTGGCCAGGCCCCGGTCAGCCAGGTAGGCGTGGCCGGCCAGGGCCGTCTCGAGCTCGCCGACGGAAGCGAAGGGGAGGGCGCCGTCGCCGGGCGCCCTCCCCTCGTGCCCTGTGTTCGTGCCGTTCAGCTCGACCGTGCCCCTTCGATCGCCCGCCTGGTCAGCACCTTGGCCAGGTGGCTACGGTACTCGGAGCTGGCCAGAGCGTCGTTGGGCGGGCTGGTGCCCTCCAGCACCTGCTCGGCCGCGGCCGCCGGGTCGGACCCCGAGGCCAGCGCCTGCTCGACCGCGCCGGCCCGCAGGGGCGTCTCCCCCATGTTGGTCAGGGCCAGCTTGACCCCGCCGTTGCCGGCCACCGCGGCCACCCCGACGATCGCCCAGTCCTGGGCCCTTGGATGGAACTTCTGGTAGTTCCAGCCCGCGCCGGCCAGCTTGGGCACCCGGATCTCGGTGAGCAGGTCCTGGGGGCCGAGGGCGGACTCGAAGATGCCCGTCCAGAACTCGCTCGCCGGCACCGTCCGCTCCCCGCCCGGCCCCTTGACGACCAGAGTCGCGTCGAGGGCCAGCAGCACGGTCGGGATGTCGGAGGCGGGGTCGGAGTGGGCCACCGTGCCGCCGACGGTGCCCCGGTGGCGCACCTGCGGGTCGCCGACCTCGCCGGCGGTGTGGGCCAGGATCGGGCACTCCGCCTGGAGCAGTTCCGAGAAGTGGGCGTCCTCCATCGTGGTCAGGGCGCCAACGGCGACGTGGTCGCCGCCGTCGCGGACGTAGTTCAGGTCGCCGACGCGGCCGATGTCGACCAGCACCGACGGGGCGGCCAGCCGCAGCCGCATCAGCGGCAGCAGCGAGTGCCCGCCGGCCAGCAGCTTGGCGTCCTCGCCGTGCTCGCCGAGGAGGCTGATGGCGTGGTCGGCGGACTCAGCGACCTCGTAGTCGAACGCTGCCGGGATCACGCCGTCCCTCCTTGCTGTTCGGGGGTCATACTGGCCGCGCCGGTGCCGCCGCCCTCGGGCCTGCGCTCGGCCGGGGCCCGGCCCTGCGCCGCCTGGACGACCCGCCAGATCTTCTCGGCGCTGGCCGGCTTGTCGATGAAGTCGACCCCGACGAAGCGCAGCGCGTCGGCGACGGCGTTCATCACCGCCGGCGGGGCGGCGATCGTGCCGGTCTCGCCGATGCCCTTGACCCCCATCGGGTTGGTGCTGGAGGGGGTCACGGTCTTGTCCAGGGTGTAGCCGGGCAGCTCGGCCGCGGACGGGATCCGGTAGGTCATCATGTTGCCGGTCAGCAGGGTGCCGTTCTCGTCGTAGATGGCCTCCTCGTAGAGCGCCTCGGCGATGCCCTGGGCGACGCCGCCCATCACCTGGCCGTCGACGATCAGCGGGTTGATGATGGTGCCGCAGTCGTCCACGGCCACGTACTTGTCGATCCGGGTCAGCCCGGTCTCCGGGTCGACCTCGACCACGCAGATGTGCGTCCCGGACGGGAAGGTCCAGTTGGGCGGGTCGAAGGCGGCGCTGCCCTCGAGGATCGGGTCGACGCCCTCGGGCAGGTTGTGGGCCGCCCAGGACGAGAAGGCCAGCTCGGGGACGGTCTTGGCCCGGTCGGGGGCGCCCCTGACCTGGAACTTGCCGTCGGTCCACTCGAGGTCGTCCTCGGCCACCTCGAGCTCGTGGGCGGCAAGCACCCTGGCCTTCTCCCGCACCCGCTCGGCCGCCTTCTGGATGGTCACGCCCCCGACCGACAGGCTGCGGCTGCCGTAGGAGTCCAGCCCCCAGGTCGCCACCGAGGTGTCGCCGTGCAGCACCTCGACGTCGTCGGGGGTGACCCCGAGGGCGTCGGCCACGATCTGGGCGAAGGTCGTGTCGTGGCCCTGGCCGTGGGGTGAGGTCCCGCTGATCACCGTGACCTTGCCGGTGGGGTTGCAGCGGACCGAGGCACGCTCCCAGCCGCCGCCCGCGTAGTGGAGCGTGCCGAGCACCTGCGACGGCGCCCAGCCGCAGACCTCCATGTAGCTGGAGATCCCGACGCCGAGCAGCTTGCCGTCGCGCCGGCCGTCGTTGGCCTGCTGCTCCTGGCGCAGCGCGTCGTAGCCGACCAGCTCCTTGGCCTTGTCAAGGGCGGCGCCGTAGTTGCCCGAGTCGTACTCGAGCGTGCCGGCCGTCAGCCGGGGCTGGTCGAAGGGCGGGATGAAGTTCATCGCCCGGACCTCGGCCGGGTCCTTGCCGACCCGGCGGGCGAGCGAGTTCATGATCCGCTCGGTCGCATAGGTCGCCTCGGGCCGGCCGGCGCCCCGGTAGGCGTCAGTCGGGGTCTGGTTGGTGAACACCGAGGTGCAGGTGAAGCTGTAGGCGTCGCAGTCGTAGACGCCGTGGTAGTGGAAGGCGCCGAGGATGGGGATGCCCGGCCCGACCAGGGAGGCGTAGGCGCCCATGTCGGCCTGGAGCTTGACCCGCACCCCGAGCAGCTTGCCCTCCTCGGTGGCGGCCACCTCCATGTCCTGGATCACGCCGCGGCCCTGGACGGTGGTCAGGTAGCCCTCGGAGCGGTACTCGTTCCACTTGATCGGCTGGCCGAGCTTGCGGGCCAGGGCCACGGCGACGAACTCCTCGGCGTAGACCTCCAGCTTGGAGCCGAAGCCGCCGCCGACCTCGGGCGCGATCACCCGGATCTTGGTCTCCGGGATGCCGAGGATGAGGGTCAGGAAGACCCGCACGAAGTGCGGGATCTGGGTCGCCGTCCAGACGGTGAACTCGCCCTGGGCCGGCACCGGCTGGACCACGATCGCGCGCGGCTCGAGCGCGTTGGCGATGAGGCGCGGGTGGAAGTAGCGCTCGGAGACCACCACCGGGGCCTCGGCGAAGACCTTGTCGACGTCGCCGTTGTGCAGCTCCCAGGTGTAGAGCTGGTTGCTGCCGAACTGCTCGTGGATGACGGGGGCGCCGTCGGCCGAGGCCGCCTCGATGTCGGTCACCACCGGCAGCTCGTCGTAGTCGACGTCGACCGCCTCGGTGGCGTCCATGGCGTGCTCGCGGCTGTCGGCCACCACCACGGCGACGATCTCGCCCATGTAGCGGACCCGGTCCTTGGCCACCGGCCAGTGGTCGGGGACGCGGGGGTCGTGGGTGTTCTCGCCGGGGTAGGTGCGGCTGGACACCGGCCAGGCGCACGGCATGGCCGCCGCCCACTCGGAGGCCAGCTCCTCGCCGGTGTACACCGCCACAACGCCGGGCAGCTCCTTGGCCGCGCTGGTGTCGATGCTGGCGATGTTGGCGTGGGCGACCGGGCTGCGCGCGAAGGCCAGCCAGAGCATGCCCGGCAGGGCGATGTCGTCGGTGTAGCGGCCCTGGCCGGTGATGAGCTTGGGGTCCTCCTTGCGCACCAGGCCGCCGCCCATCCAGCGCTTGGCCCCCGGCTCGGCTACCTGTGTCATTCGGCGCCTCCCTGAACGGCGGCGGGGGCGGCCTGGCGCATCTCGCCGGCCGCCTCCTGGATCGCCTTGACGATGTTCTGGTAGCCGGTGCAGCGGCAGAGGTTGCCCTCGAGGCCGAGGCGGACGTCCTCGTCCTCCATGCTCGCCCCGCTCTCGATCAGGCCGACGCCGGCCATGATCATGCCGGGCGTGCAGAAGCCGCACTGGAGGCCGTGGTTCTTGCGGAAGGCCTCCTGGAGGGGGTGGAGCTGGCCGTCGCTGGCCAGACCCTCGATGGTGGTGATCTCGGCCCCGTCGGCCTGGACCGCCAGCACGGTGCAGGACTTGACCGACTGGCCGTCCATCATGACCGTGCAGGCGCCGCACGACGAGGTGTCGCAGCCGACGTTGGTCCCGGTCAGGCCGAGGCTCTCCCGCAGGAAGTAGACCAGCAGGAGACGAGGCTCGACCTCAGCCTCGCGTCGGACGCCGTTCACGGTAAGAGCGATGCGCCTCAAGGGCCACCTCCGTCCTCTTCGACCGGATCGGGAAGCCAGCGATACTTGCCCAGTGACCTGCCCTGATCCGGCCGACGCTCAGCCGACAATGGTCGAACGTGCTGCACAATAGCATCGGCCACGAGCCTGGAAAATGCGAGGTTTTCCAGGGGCGCTATGCTTGGCGGTCCGACCCAACGGAGGTGCTGATGCGCGACGTGCTCGACGCGATCGAGGGGTGGAGGGCCGAGGGCCATCGGGTTGCCCTCGCCACTGTGACCAAGGTCAAGGGCTCGGCGCCACGGCCGCCGGGAGCCAAGATGGCCGTCAGTGACGACGGTCGCTGGGTCGGCAGCGTGTCCGGCGGCTGCGTCGAGGGGGCGGTGCTCGAAGAGGCCGGACGGGTGCTGGCCGGCGAGCCGGCCCGCCTGGTCACCTTCGGCATCACCGACGAGATGGTCTGGGACGTCGGCCTGGCCTGCGGCGGGATCATCGACGTGTTCGTCGAGCCCCTCCCCTGACCATGGGGGATCTCTCCTGGGAGCCGGTCAGGGACCTGGTCAAGGCTGACCGGCGGGGGGCGCTGGTCACCATCGTCGCCGGGCCCGGGCTGGGGGCCAAGCTGCTGGTCACCCCGGACGCGGTCGAGGGCTCGCTCGGCGACCCGGCGCTCGACGAGACGGCCACCGGCCTGGCCCGCGAGCTGCTGCCGGGCGAGGAGGCGGCCGTTCGCGAGGTGGACGGCCGCGAGCTGTTCTTCGACGTCTTCGCGCCCCAGCCGCGACTGCTGATCGTCGGCGCCGTCGACTTCGCCGCCGCCCTGGCCCGGCTGGCCCACCTCACCGGCTTCAAGGTCAGCGTGATCGACGCCCGCGAGCGCTTCGCCACCAGGGAGCGGATCCCCGACGCCGACGAGGTGGTGATCGCCTGGCCCCAGGAGTACCTGGCCGCCAACCCGCCCGACGACGCCACCTATGCCGCCGTGCTCACCCACGAGCCCCGCTTCGACGACCCGACCCTCACCGCCCTGCTGCGCAGCCCGGTCGCCTACATCGGGGCCATGGGCAGCCGCCGGGCCCACGCCGAGCGGCTGGAGCGGCTGCGCGAGGCCGGGTTCGGGGAGGACGACATCGCCCGCATCTCCGGCCCCATCGGCCTCGACATCGGGGCCACCTCCCCGGAGGAGACGGCCGTCTCGATCCTGGCCGAGGTGATCGCGGCCCGCCACGGCCGCCGTGGCGGCCCCCTGTCCGCGCGCAGCGCCCCCGTCCACTCCATCCGGGAGCGGGGCGAGCTGTAGATGGGCGGCGGCCCGGTCCTCGGGGTGGTACTGGCCGCCGGCGGGTCGACCCGGATGGGCCGGCCCAAGCAGCTGGCCGAGCTGGACGGCCGCCCCCTGCTCGCCCACGTCCTGGCCGCGGTGGACAGCGCCCCGGTGGACCGGGTGGTGGTGGCGCTCGGGGGCGCCGCGAGCGAGGTGCTGGAACGGGTCGACCTGGGCCGGGCCGAGCCGCTGGTGGTCGAGGG
>DATENJ010000110.1:0-5212 GCA_035275125.1 Actinomycetes bacterium
CGGTGGTGCTGGCCGTCGACGGCAACGGCCTGGCCCACCGCGCCTACCACGCCGTCGGCGGGGCCGAGGGGCCGCCAGGGGAGGCCCGCCAGCGGGTCCTGGGCATGCTGGCCCGGATCGGCGCCGCGACCCGCCCGAGCGCCTGCGTGGTCGGGTTCGACGACCCGATCCGTTCCCTGCGCCGCGACCGCCACCCCGGCTACAAGTCGGCCCGCCCGCCCAAGGACGACACCCTGGTCGACCTGCTCGACGAGCTCCCGGACCTGCTGCGGCAGCTCGGGATCTGCGTCGCCGTGCCGCCCGGGCTGGAGGCCGACGACGTCCTCGGGTCGGCGGCCGCCCTTGCTCGGCAGCGCGGGGTCGCGGCCGCCCTGGCCACCGGCGACCAGGACGCCTTCGCCCTCGTCGCCCCCACCGTGCAGGTCTTCTACCTGGTCACCGGCGGCCGCATGGAGCAGGTCTCGCCGAGCTGGCTGCGGGCCCGCTACGGGGTCGGCCCGGCCTCCTACTCGGCGTTCGCGGCCCTACGGGGCGACGCCAGCGACTGCCTGCCCGGGGTCAAGGGCATCGGGGCCGTCACCGCCGCCCGGCTGCTGGCCGCCTACCCCACGGTCGAGGAGGCCCTCGGCGACCCGGCCGGGGTGGCCCGGCTGCTCGGCGCCTGGGTCGCCGAGGCCCTGGTCACCCAGCGGGCCACCTACGAGCTCAACCGCGAGCTGATGGCCATCCGCGACGACGTCCCGCTGGACGTGGCCGCCTGCACCCGCCGCCTCGACCCTCGCACCGTCGCCGCCGTCCTCGAGGAGCACGCCGCCGCCGACCTCACCGGCCGCTTCCTCGGCGGCTTCACCCAGCTCGGCCGGGCCGCCTGGCGCGCCGCACCCACCCGGTCCGGCGCCGAGTCCCCCGGTGGGGGAGCGTAGCCCGGCCAGGAACCGAGTGCGTCGGACTGTCCACAGCCCTGGTGCCGCGTGCGCAATAGGGCGACCGGGGCCACCATGGGCGTTGCACCGCAAGCGACAGAAGGGCGCGCATGACCACCGCCACCCCGCCGACCCCGACCACCCTTGCTGACCTCCGCGCCTCCGGGCACCGCTACAAGGCCGTCAAGCACGAGCTCCGCGACAACCTCCTGCGCCGGCTGGCCGAGGGAGGCGAACGCTTCCCTGGCATCGTCGGGTTCGACGACACCGTGCTCCCTGAGCTGGAACGGGCCCTGCTCGCCGGGCACGACATCGTGCTCCTCGGCGAGCGTGGGCAGGGCAAGACCCGGCTGATCCGCTCGCTGCACCACCTGCTGGACGAGTGGACCCCGGTGGTGGCCGGCTGCGAGATCAACGACCACCCGTTCGTGCCCACCTGCACGTCCTGCCGGCGGCGGCTGGACGAGCTGGGCGACGAGCTGCCGGTGGCCTGGCGCCACCGCTCCGAGCGGTACGGCGAGAAGCTGGCAACCCCCGACACCAGCGTCGGCGACCTCATCGGCGACATCGACCCGATCAAGGTGGCCGAGGGCCGCACCCTCGGCGACCCCGAGACCGTCCACTACGGGCTGGTGCCCCGGACCAACCGCGGCATCTTCAGCGTCAACGAGCTGCCCGACCTGGCCGAGCGGATCCAGGTGGCCCTGCTCAACGTGCTCGAGGAGCGCGACATCCAGGTCCGCGGCTACCAGCTGCGGCTGCCCCTCGACCTGCTCCTGATCGCCAGCGCCAACCCCGAGGACTACACCAACCGGGGTCGCATCATCACCCCGCTCAAGGACCGCTTCGGGGCCGAGGTCCGCACCCACTACCCATTGCGCCTGGACGACGAGGTGACCCTGATCCGCCAGGAGGCCGTGCTCGCCTGGGACGAGCAGCCGCTCGGCCGCCCGATCGTCCCCAGCCACCTGCTCGAGATCATCGCCCGCTTCACCCGGGCGGTGCGCGAGTCGCCCCAGATCGACGCCCGCTCCGGCGTCTCGGCCCGGTTCGCCATCGCCGGCGCCGAGACGGTCGCGGCCTCGGCCGTGCGCCGGGCCGCCGTCACCGGCGAGGAGGTGGCGGTGGCCAGGGTGGCCGACCTCCCCGCGGTGGTCCCGGTCTCCCTCGGCAAGGTCGAGTTCGACCAGCTCGAGGAGGGACGCGAGCTGGACCTGCTCAAACACCTGCTGCGCCGGTCGGTGGCCGAGACCTGGCGGGCCCGGCTGGCCGGGTCCGACCTGTCGGGGCTGCTGCACCGCTTCGACGAGGGCGCCACTGTCGAGACGGGCGACCTGGTCCCGGCCGGGGACCTGCTGGCCAGGGTCGGGCCGGTGCCGGGGCTGGCCCAGCTGCTGCGCCGCCTCGGCGACGACCACGGGGCCGAGACGCCCGGGCTGGCCGCGGCCGCCCTCGAGTTCGCCATGGAGGGCCTCCACCTGACCAAGCGCCTGGCCAAGGAGGAGCTCCCCGGCCGAACCGTGTACGGCGGATGAGTACTCGGAGGAGGGCCTGTCCAATGGCCAACGGCGGATGAGCGGATGAGCTACCGCTACGGGGCCTGGCGGGGTGGGCCCGACCCCCTGGAGCCGCCGTTCGACGTGGCCAAGGCGCTGGACCGGCTGGGGGAGCGGGTCCTGTCAGGGGACCGGGCCGCCGACGCCCTGCGCAACCTGCTCCGCCAGGGCATGCCCGACACCAGGGGCCTGCGCGACCTGCTCCGCCAGGCCCGCGACCGGCGCCGGGAGCTGCGCGAGCGGGGCCGTCTGGACGGCACCCTCGAACAGGTCCGGGAGCTGCTCGACCAGGCCGTCGACCAGGAGCGCCAGGCGCTGTTCCCCGACCCGTCGGACGCGGCCCGCCTGGCCGAGGCCGAGCTCGACCAGCTCCCGCCGGACACGGCCCGGGCCGTCCGCCAGCTGGCCGGCTACCAGTGGCGCTCGCCCGAGGCCGCCGCCACCTACGAGCAGATCCGCGACCTGCTCCGCCGCGAGGTGCTCGACTCCCAGTTCAAGGGAATGCGCGACGCCCTCGCCGGAGCCAGCCCCGAGGAGCTCCAGCGCATCCGGGACATGGTGGCCGACCTCAACGCCATGCTCGAGGCCGACGCCCGCGGCGAGGACACCGAGCGCCAGTTCGAGGAGTTCATGGAGCGCTACGGCGACATGTTCCCCGAGAACCCCGGCAACCTGGAGGAGCTGGTCGACGCCCTGGCCCGGCGGGCGGCGGCGGCCAGCCGGCTGGCCGCCTCCCTCACCCCCGAGCAGCGGGCCGAGCTGGCCGCGCTGTCCGAGTCGGTCCTCGGCGACCTCGGGCTCCAGTACGAGCTGGACCGGCTCGGCCGCTCGCTCCGCTCCCGCCGGCCCGACCTGAACTGGGACCAGGGCGCGGTCATGGGCGGTGAGCAGCCGCTCGGCCTCGGCGACGCCACCACGGCGCTGGAGGAGCTGGCCGACCTCGAGTCGCTGGAGGCGTCCCTGGGCCAGCGCTACCCGGGGGCGTCGCTCGACGACATCGACCTCGAGGCGGTCGAGCGGGCGCTGGGCCGGGCGGCCGTCGACGACGTCGAGACCCTGCGCCGGCTGGAGCGGGAGCTGACCGAGCAGGGCTACCTGGTCCGTGAGCAGGGCGAGCTCAAGCTGAGCCCCAAGGCGATCCGCCGCATCGGCGCCGTCGCCCTTCGCCGGGTCTTCTCCAGCCTTGAGGAGGGCCGCCGCGGCGACCACGACGTCGCCGGCCTCGGCCTGGCCGGCGAACCCACCGGCGCCTCCCGCCCCTGGGTCTTCGGCGACGAGGAACCACTCGACGTGGCCCGCACCGTCCGCAACGCCGTCCTCCGCGGCGCCGGCCGGCGCCCGAGCGGGGCTGTGGACAGCCACGGGCACCCCGCCCCCGGAGGTGGGGGTGTGGACAGCCGCGGGCACCCCGCCCCCGGGGGTGGGGCTGTGGACAGCCGCGGGCACCCCGCTTCCGGTTCGGTTAGCGTCCCCCTCCGGGGGGCCGCTCGGCCGGAGGCGGGGTTCCCACGTGCCCGCAGAGCGGGCGGGGTTGTGGAGCTGGCCCCCGACGACTTCGAGGTGCTGGAGACGGAACGGCGGACCTCGGCGGCGGTGTGTCTGCTGGTCGACCAGTCGTACTCGATGCTGCTGCGGGAGACCTGGGGGATGGCCAAGGCGACCGCGCTGGCCCTGCACAGCCTGGTCTCGACCCGTTACCCGCAGGACGCCCTCGAGGTCATCGGGTTCTCGCTGCTGGCAAGGACGGTCCGTCCGGCCGATCTGCCCGACCTGGACGCGGCCGTCGGCCAGGGGACCAACCTGCACCACGCTCTGGTGCTGGCCGGGCGGCACCTGGACCGGCACCCCGAGGCCGAGCCGGTGGTCCTGGTCGTCACCGACGGCGAGCCGACCGCCCACCTGGAGCCCGACGGCTACCCGGTGTTCGACTACCCGCCCGACCCGCGCACCATCGAGCTGACCCTGACCGAGGTCACCCGGCTGACCCGCCGCCGGGCCACCATCAACGTGTTCATGCTCGACGACGACCCGCGTCTGGTCGCCTTCGTCGACCTGATCGCCCGCCTCAACGGCGGCCGCGTGTTCTCCCCGTCGCCCGACCGCCTCGGCGACTACGTGGTCAGCGACTACCTCCGCGCCCGCCGCGGCCGCTGACCTTGGCCGCAACGGCCCGGCGCATAATCGGTCGGGTGGGGGAGCGGCGGCCGGCCTCGGTGAAGCCGGCCTCGGCGAACATCGACATCGAGCCGACGAACATCTCGTTGGCGTGCCTCTTCGTTCCCTCGGTGTCCTTGGGGTAGCCCTCGACCGTGGTCGCGCCGTGGTCGGCGGCGAACGCCATGGCCGCGTCCAGGAGGGCGGCGGCGACCCCGCCGCGTCGTTCGCTGCGCAGGACGTAGAAGCAGACGATCGACCAGCAGCCGGTGGTGTCGTCGAGCGGCCTGATCGTGGGGGAGTTGAGGATCCTGGGGAAGGCCTCGCGGGGGGCGACGGCGCACCAGCCCACCGGGGTGCCGTCGCGGTAGGCGAGCAGGCCGGGCGGCGGGCCGTCGTCGACCACCTCACGGAAGGCGGCCCGGGCGCCCCTGCCCCACAGCCGCTCGAACTCGCGGCTGCGGACCCGGTAGAACATGCACCAGCAGCCCTTGGGGTCGCCCGGGCGGTCGAACAGGGTGGCCAGGTCGTCCCAGCGGTCCCGGGTCAGCGGGTGGATCTCCAGCTTCGCCTCGCCCA
>DATENJ010000111.1:0-3658 GCA_035275125.1 Actinomycetes bacterium
GACCTGGCCGTCGACCGGCTGTCACTGGAGGTGTCGCGGGGCGGCCGCCGTATCCACCTGACCCGGCGCGAGTTCGAGCTGCTGCTGGCCTTCCTGCGCCGGCCCCGCCAGGTCCTGCGGCGAGAGGAGCTGCTGGCCAGGGTCTGGGGCTACGACTTCGCCACCGAGACCAACGTGGTCGAGGTCTATGTGCTGTACCTGCGCCGCAAGCTGGAGGCCGGGGGCGAGCCCCGCCTGCTCCACACCGTCCGGGGGGCCGGCTACGTGCTGCGGGACGGCTAGCGGGGCTCCCCGCCCTCTGGCGGCGTCTGGCCGAGGAAGCGCTCCAGCTCGGCGGCGATCTCGTCGCCGGAGGGGATGCGCTCGTCGGCGCCCTGGTCGACCATGCCGCGGATCTGGTCGACGAACTCGGCGATCTGCGGCCGCTCCCGGATGGCCTGCTCGACCTGCTCCAGGTGGTCCTTGGTGGCCGCCTCCAGCTCGGTGGTCTCGATCTGGACCCCGGCCAGCCGGCCAAGGGTCTCGACCAGGGCCAGGGCCGCCGGCGGGTGGGTGCCGCCGGCCAGGTACGGGGGCACCCGGGCCCACAGCCCGGTGGCCGGGATGCCGGCGCGGTGCAGCCGCTCCTCCAGTACCGTCTGGATACCGGCCGACAGCTCCACGATCATCGGCACCGTCTCCAGCCGGTCCGCCAGGTCGGGGTCGGCCGAGGTACCGACCACCGCCACCGGGTCGGTGTGCAGCGCCGGGGCCGGGAACGCGCCCAGCCCGAACACCTCGGCCACCTCCAGGCGCTGGCAGGTCTCGACCACCTCGTCGCAGAACGCCCGCCAGCGGAAGTCGGGCTCGGGCCCGACCAGCAGCAGCGCGTCCCGGTCACCGCCGGGCGACGCGGCCAGCAGCTCGGTCGGCGACCAGGTCACCTCCTCGATGGTGCCGCTGGCCAGCCGGACCACCGGGCGCCGGGCCCGGAAGTCGATCAGCTCGTCGGCGTCGAAGGTGCCAAGGGTGGTCGCGTTCCAGCGCGAGCGCAGGAACACGGCCGCGGTCTGGGCGGCCATCCCGGCGTCGGTCCAGCCGTGGAGGTGGACGACCAGGAACGGGTCACGCAGCTCCGGGAGGTCGCCGGGGCCGGTGAGATCGAGCAGCTTGCCCATGCAGGCAGGGTAGCCGGTTCGGCCCACGGCGGCGACCGTTCGCCTACGAATCCATCGAAACACGCGCGGCCGGATGAATGCCTCAAACCTACCTGGACAGGTAGAAATCCTGCGGGCAGCCTACCCCAAGTTCTCTCGGCAGCGAGGTGGTGGAGATGCGGCGGACGGTCGTGGTCCTGGTGGCGGCGCTGGCGACCTCCCTGGCGGCCGCCTGGCCGGCCTCGGGGGCGCCCGAGCGGGCCCCGAAGAGCCAGCAGGCGCTGGCCGACGTGAACGGCGACGGGTTCGACGACCTCGCCGTCGGCGCGCCCGCCGAGGACGTCGGCACCCTGGTCAACGCGGGGGCGGTGAACGCGCTCTACGGGTCGGCGGCCGGTCTCCAGGCCAGCGGCGAGCTGTTCATGCAGGGCTCCGGCGGGGTCGCGGGGTCGCTCGAGGCCGGGGACCGGTTCGGCGCCGCGACCGCCAAGGGCGACTTCGACAACGACGGCTTCCTTGACGTGGCCGTCGGTGCGCCGGGCGAGGACGTCGGTGCCGTCAACGCCGCCGGCGCCGTCAACATCCTGGCCGGGACGGCCGGCGGCCTCAGCGGCGGCCCCCTGTTCACCCAGGACAACCCCGAGCCGGTCGACCAGTTCGGCGCCGCGCTGGCCGCCGGCGACTACAACGGCGACGGCTTCTTCGACCTGGCTGTCGGCGCCCCCACCGAGGACGTCGGCGCCACCGCCGACGCCGGCGCGGTCACCGTCCTCTTCGGGGGGCCGGGCGGCCTGACCACGGCCGGGCACCAGACGCTGGTCCAGGGCGGCGGGATCAGCGGTGCCGCCGAGGGTGGCGACCGGTTCGGGGCCGCGCTGGCCTCGGCCATCATGGCCGGGGACGACGTCCACGACCTGGTCGTCGGCGCCCCCGGCGAGAACCTGGGCGCGACCGTGGACGCGGGGGCGGTCAACGTCCTCGCCGGGTCGGGCGCCGGGCTGGTCAACGGCTCGCTGCTCACCCAGGGCAACCCCGAGACCGGCGACGCGTTCGGGGCCGCCGTGGCCACCGGCGACTTCGACGACACCGACGGCGACGACGTGGCCGCCGGCGCCCCCGGCGAGACCGTGAACGGCCGGCAGTCGGCCGGGGCGGTCAGCGTCGTCAACGGCTCGCCCGCCGGCCTGGCCAACGAGCGGCTGCTGTTCCAGGGGACGGCCGGCATCCCCGGGAGCGCCGAGACCCAGGACCTCTTCGGCGAGGCGCTGGCGCCGACCGACAGCAACGGCATCGGGCAGTGGGACCTGGCGATCGGCGCCCCCGGCGAGGACGTCGGTCCCGACCAGAACGCCGGCGCGGTCAACCTGCTGGCCGGGTCGGCCACCGGGCCGAGCGGGGGCAGCCTGGTGCTGCAGACCAACCCCGAGGACCTCGACCGCTTCGGGGCGTCCTTCGCCGGCGGGTTCTTCCTCCACGACTTCGACCTCAACGGCTTCTTCGACCTGGCCGTCGGCGCCCCCGGCGAGACGGTCGGGACGCGGCTGCTCGCCGGCGCGGTCAGCGTGTACGAGGCCTCCGGCGGCCCGGGCGGGGTCGTCGCCCCCGGGCCGGTGTTCACCCAGGGCAGCGGCGGTCTCGGTGGTGCCGCCGAGGCCCTCGACGAGTTCGGGTTCGCCCTGGAGTAGCCTTGCTGGGTGACCAGCCCCGCCCAACCGAACCGGGTGTCGCCGTTCCGCCCGTTCCGGCACCGCGCGTTCGCCACCGTGTGGGCGGGGAGCTTCGTCTCCAACATCGGCACCTGGATGGAGACGGTGGCCATCGGGGTCTATGTCACCCAGGCCACCGGTCAGGCGGCCTGGACGGGCACGGTGGCCGCCCTCACCTACGTGCCGACGGTGCTGCTGGGGCCGTTCGGGGGTGCGCTCGCCGACCGCTTCGACCGGCGCCGGTTCCTGGTCGGGGTGACCCTGTTCCAGACGCTGCTGGCGACCGTGCTGACCGTGCTGGCCGCGACCGACCGGCTCTCGGTGGCCGCCGTGGCCACCATCGTCCTGCTCGCCGGGTGCGCCTTTGCCGTGGCCATGCCGGCCGTCCAGGCCATGACTCCCGACCTGGTCGGCACCGACGACCTACTCGGGGCGATGAGCCTCGGGGCGGCCCAGTACAACCTTGGCCGGGTCGTCGGGCCGGCCCTTGCCGGGCTGGTCATCACCGCCGGCGGGCTGGCCTGGGCCTTCGGGCTCAACGTGTTCAGCTTCGGCGCCGTCCTCCTGGCCCTGTCGGTGATCCGCATCCCTCCACTGGCCCGGACCGACGGCCCGCCGGCGCGGGTTCTCCGGACGATCGCCGACGGCATGGTCGCGGCCCGGCGCGACGACGGGATCCGTACCGCCCTGCTGCTCCTGGTGGCCACCACGTTCCTGGTCTCGCCGTTCATCGGGCTGGTCCCGGCGGTGGCCATCAAGGTGTTCGACGAGGGCGCCTCCGGCACCGCGGCCCTGGTCACGGCCCAGGGCGTCGGG
>DATENJ010000112.1:0-5648 GCA_035275125.1 Actinomycetes bacterium
CGTCGGCCGGCAGGGCCAGGTAGAAGCCGTCGCCCAGCCGGTTGGTGTCGATCCCGAGCAGCCGCCCGGCGGTGTCGACCACCGGACCGCCCGAGGCGCCACGGGGCAGGGGAGCGGTGTGCTCGATGCTGCCGGCGATCCGGCGGCCCCTGGGCCCGCGGAAGGCCCGGCCGACCGCCGAGACCAGCCCGAAGGTGACCCGTAGCTGCCCGCCCGGGTTGGCCAGGGCGAACACGGCCGACCCGACCCGGGTCTCGGCGTCGTCGGCCCAGGCGATCGCCGGGGCCCCGCCGGTGTCGACCCTGATCACGGCCAGGTCGGCGTCGACGTCGACCCCGGCCACCCGGCCAACGGCGCTGCGGTCGCCGCCGAACACGACCGTCGTCTCCTCGCCGCGGATGTTGTGGGCGTTGGTGGCCACCAGCCCATCGGCCAGCACCACCCCGGAGCCGCGCCCCCGGCCCCTGCCGATCCCGACCACCGACGGTCCGACTCGCTCGGCAACCTCACGGACGGCCTGCTCCAGCTCGTCGAGCACGCTCATGCGCAACTCCTTCTCCGCTAGTAACTTGTTGATCGCAAGTTACTAGCGAGGAAGGGATCACGCAACCGTGCCTGGCCCGTACGATGTCGCCATGACCGAGCCCCCAAGGACCGCGCAGGCGACAACCCAGCCCGCCAAGACCGCCCCCGCGCTCACGTCGCCGCTGGAGGAGGCCACAGCGAGGGTCGGGGACCGCTGGACCCTGCTGCTCGTCCAGGCCCTGCTCGACGGCCCGCGCCGCTTCAACGAGCTGCTCGAGGCGCTCCCCGGCATCGCCCCCAACGTCCTCTCCCAGCGTCTCAAGCACCTGGAGCGCGAGCGCGTGCTCGTCAGCCAGCCCTACTCCCGCCGCCCGCCCCGGTTCGCCTACGAGCTGACCGCGGCCGGGCGCGAGCTCGCCGGCGCCCTGCGGCTCCTCGCCCAGTGGGGCGCCGACCACTCCGGCTCCCCCGACCCCGAGGGCCTGCGCCACCTCACCTGCGGCACCCCGCTGGAAGCCCGCTGGTACTGCCCGACCTGCACCCGGCCGGTCGACGACAACGACGCCGGCGACCTGCGGTTCGCCTGAGCCCCGCTGGAACCGCTCAGGCGCGGTGGTCGACCAGGGCGGCGCGGTGCTGGAGGACGGCGGTGACCTCGCTGCGGAGCTGCGGCTCGCTGATCGGCTTGGGGATGAAGCCGGTGGCGCCAGAGGAGATGGCGCGGTCGCGGGTGTGGTGGTCGTCGTCGGCCGACATGACCAGGACCGGGGTGTCGCGGGCGCCGGTGCGGAGGATCGCCAGCAGCTCGCTAGGGTCGGCGCCGGGGAGGTCGAGGTCGACCAGGATCAGGTCGGGATGCTCGGACTCGACCATCCGGAGGCCCTCGTCGAGGTGGCTGGCGGCGACGACCTCGTAGCCGTCGACCAGCACGGCGGCGGCGATCTCGGCGATGGTGCTGTCGTCGTCAAGGACGAGCACCTTGGGCGGGGTCTTGGGTGGCGGTGGGACCTGGGCCGGGGGTGGGGACTGGGCGCCGGCGCGGCGGCTGGCCCGGCGGGCCAGGTCGGGGTCGGGCGGGGTGACCCGCAGGACCTCCTCCAGGGTGGTGCGGCCGGCCAGGGCCTTGGAGAGGCCGTCGGCCCGCATGCTGCGCATGCCGCCGGCCACCGCCTCCTCCTTGAGGGCGACCTCGGTCGCCCTGGCCACGATCAGCTCGCGCACCTTGCGGGTCACCTTGACGACCTCGAACAGGCCGAGCCGGCCCTGGTAGCCGGTCTGGGCGCAGAAGCCGCAGCCCGGGCCCGAGCGCAGCCCGGCCTCGTCGACCTGGTCGGGGTCGAGGCCAAGCAGCTCGAGGGTCTTGGGGTCGGCCTCGACCGGCTCCGAGCATTTCGAGCAGGGCACCCGGGCCAGCCGCTGGCCGACCACCAGGGTCAGCGACGAGGTGATCAGGAACGGCTCGACCCCCATGTCGATCAGCCGGCTGACGGCCGAGGGGGCGTCGTTGGTATGCAGGGTGGACAGGACCAGATGCCCGGTCATCGACGCCTGCATGGCGATGGAGGCGGTCTCGGGGTCGCGGATCTCGCCGACCATGACGATGTCGGGGTCCTGGCGCAGGATCGTCCGCAGCCCGCCGGCGAAGGTCAGCCCGACCCGCTCGTTGATCTGCACCTGGTTGACCCCGCCCATCTGGTACTCGACCGGGTCTTCAAGGGTCACGACGTTGATGTCGGGACGGATCACCGAGGCCAGCCCGGCGTACAGCGACGAGGTCTTGCCCGACCCGGTCGGGCCGGTGATCAGGATCAGGCCCTGGGGGTCGCCCAGCGCCTGCTCGACCACCACCCGGTCGCGCTCGTCCAGCCCGACCTCGGCCAGGGTCTTGGCCTTCTCGGTCTCCTTGCGCAGGAGGCGGATGACCACCGTCTCGCCGTGCATGGTCGGCATGGACGACACCCGGGTGTCGGCCTCCAGCCGCTCGAGCTTGATCCGGCCGCGGCCGTCCTGGGGCTTGCGCCGTTCGGAGATGTCCATCCCCGACAGGATCTTGATCCGGGAGATCAGCGGCCCCTGGATCGCCTTGGGGACCACCGTGACCTCGCGCAGCAGCCCGTCGATGCGGTACCGGACCCGCACGTCGCGCTCCTGCGGCTCGACGTGGATGTCGGAGGCGCGGCTGTGCAGGGCCTCGCCCATGATGGCGTTGACCAGCCGGACGACCGGGGCGTCGTCGACGTCGCCGACCTGCTCGAGGTCCTCCTCGCGCTCCTCGGTGGCCTCAAGGCCCTCGACATCGGCGAGCGAGCCGAAGGTCTCGCCGGCGGAGGCGCCGCCGCCGTAGTAGCGGTTGACCGCCTCCTTGATGTCGGAGGCGGTGGCCACCGCCGTCCGCACCGAGGCCAGCTTGGTGGCCAGGCGGATGTCGTCCAGGGCGAGCACGTTGGTCGGGTCGGCCATGGCGACGGTGAGCACGTCGTGGGCCATGGTCACCGGGACCGCGCCGTGCCGGAGGGCGACGTTGCGGGGGAGCACGGCCAGCGTCTCCTCGGGGATGGGCAGGTTGCCCAGGTCGAGGAAGGGCAGGCCGAGCTGGTCGGAGAGGGCGCGCGCGATCGCGACCTCGTCGGCCAGGCCGAGGGCGGTGATGACCTCCCCCAGCCGCCGTCGACGGCCTTTGTCCTCGCGCTGGACACCCAGCGCCTCGTTCAGCTGCGCGTCGGTGAGGACCTTCCCGGCGACCAGCACCTCGCCGAGCCGGCGACGCCCACCACCTGGCGCGCCGCCAGCGAGCCAGCCCGTGCCCATCTCGGCGGTTCTCCCCTCTTCCGGATCCATCTCGTCCTGTTCTATCGGCAGGTGGGGGCCTCGCGTTGACGGGTGGTGCCGTGGCCGGAAGACTGGCCGCCATGAAGCTCGGGATCGCCCTTCCCCACTACGACATCTCGTTCCCGGACCAGCGGCCGGCCACCTTCGACCGGGTCGCCCGCTACGCCGGGCTGGCCGAGTCGGCCGGTTTCCACCAGCTCTGGGTCTCGGACCACTTCTGGCTCGACCTGGAGCGCTACGGCGGCCCGGCCGGCCGCCAGGGCACCCCCGAGTGCTGGACCATGCTGTCCGCCCTTGCCGTGCTGACCAGCCGGGCCCGGCTCGGCACCCTGGTCCTGGCCACCGGCTTCCGCCCCCCGACCCTGCTGGCCAAGATGGCCGCGACCCTCGACCAGCTGGCCGGCGGCCGGCTCGACCTCGGCCTCGGGGCCGGCTGGAACGAGGCCGAGTTCACCGAGAACGGGCTGCCCTTCCCCCGTCCCGGTGAGCGGCTGGCGATGCTCGAGGAGGCCCTCGGGGTGCTTCGGGCGCTGCTCACCGACGCCGGGACGCCGGCGTCGTTCAGCGGCCGCTACTACCACGCCGACCAGGCGCCGGTGCTGCCCGGCCCGGTCCAGCGGCCGCGGCCGCCGCTGTGGGTCGGGGGCAAGGGCGACCGGCTGCTCGGGGTGGTCGCGCGGGCCGCCGACGGCTGGAACATCTGCTGGTCGGTGACCGAGGCGGACTACCAGGAGCGGGTCGGGGTGCTGGCGGCCGCCTGCCAGCGGGCCGGCCGCGACCCCGGGGAGGTGCGGCGCTCGGTCGGGCTGAACACCCTGATCGGCCGGGACGCCGACGACCTGGTCGAGCGCTGGGGCCGCCTGAAGGCCCGGACCCCGAGTGGGATCCTTGACGGCGTCGAGCTCCGCGACTGGGCCGTCTCCCGGCTGGTCGGCACCCCCGACGAGGTCGTCGCCCAGCTCAGAGGCTGGGAGGCGCGAGGGGTCGAGCAGGTGATCGCCAGCTTCGGCGCCCTGCCGTTCTCGGTGTTCGAGGACGAGCAGCCGGAGCTGGCCGCCGAGCTGGTCCTGCCCCGGCTCGAAGGGGCCTAGGGGGTTGAAGCGCGTGAGGCGGGAGGATCGGACGGGGCCTCCCTAGGCGGATCCCCTACCGCCCAAACCCGTCCCCCGTCCCGCCTCACGTCCTCACCTACATTCCACGCCCCGCCGACGGGAAACCTCGAGGTCCCCTCGGCTCAGAACCGGACGGCCAGGAACCGGAACTGGTGCCGGGCCGCCTGGGGGGAGTGCAGGTCGGTCCCGGCCGCCTCGAGCTCGGCCCGGACTCCGGCGGCGGCGGCCGACCACACCTCGTCGGGCAGGCGCCACTGGTAGGAGAAGACGCGGCCGTCGACCCAGGCCAGCGCCTCGGCGTAGGTCTCCTGCTCCTCCCAGAGGACCGGCTCCAGCTCCTCGACCCGCCCGCCCATGGCCGTCAGGCGCGCCCGGATCTCCTCCTGGGAGGCGCCGACCACCCTGGACGTCCGGTCGGCCGCGCTGGCCAGCGCGTCGAACCGGCTGATGACCTGGTCGCGAGGGCTGGCGCTGCCCCGCTCGTAGCGTCCTCCGCCGCCGTGCAGCAGCACGCCACCTGCGGCCAGCACCCGCCGGGCCTCGGCCAGCGCCCCCTGCCAGTCCGGGACCAGGTGGAGCACGTGGACTTCGAGCACGGCGTCGAAGCTGGCGTCGGGGAACGGCAGCCGGGTGGCGTCGGCCCGCACCAGCGCCGGGGGGGCCAGCCCGGCCTCGGCCGCCTTGGCCCGGTAGCGCTCCAGCATGGGCAGGGACAGGTCGATGCCGACCGCCTCGCGGCCGCGGCGGTGCAGGGGCAGGGCGATCCGCCCGGTCCCGACCCCGATCTCCAGCAGCCGCCCACCCGGCCTGACCACCGCCTCGACCCGGTCGGCGACCAGCTCCTCGGCCTCGGGGCCGAGCCCGCGGCTCTCGTCGTAGTACCCGGCGGCGCGGTCGAAGGCGATGCTCACACCACGGCTCCGGCGACGACCTGGGCGGGGGCGGCGTCGGCCGGCGGCAGAGGGCGGCGGGCGACCAGGCGCTCGATCCGGCCAAGGCGGCGGGTCACGGCCAGGCGCCGCTCCCACAGGTCGACGGCCACGCCGTCGGGGGTGGCCCGCACGTCGACCCAGTTGACCGGGTAGGTGGGGACGAACACCGGCGGCAGCGACAGCCAGGCCCGCACCGGGACCAGGCCCCTGACCCAGCAGCCGGCGTCGGCCGCCACCCGGTCCCCGGGCA
>DATENJ010000113.1:0-4548 GCA_035275125.1 Actinomycetes bacterium
TCGGGCGGGTCACATGGCGCACGTCGACCAGCCCGACCGCTGGCTGGCGGCCGTCGAGGACTTCCACGGCTGATCCCGCGGCCGGATTCCGCTTGCGGGCTCACCCTGCTGCCGCGACCGCGGGCCGTGGTCCTGATTGACCCGCCTGCTGTTGCGACGACCCGAACCTGCCGATGTCAGTGCGATGTTGCGGTCGAGTCGGTCACTCGACCTGGCTGTCGGAGGCGCTGTCGAAGAGGTCTTGACCGTGCCAGGTCGAGAGGCAGAACGGGTGGCCGGCGGGGTCGAGGTACACGAGGCAGTGATCGGAGTTGGGCTGGAACTCGAGTGGGGTCGCCCCGGCGGCGAGCGCCCGCGCGCCGGCCGTTTCCGGGTCGTCGACGAGGAAATCGAGATGCATCTGCATCGGCACGGAATTGTCCGGCCAGGTCGGCGGCTCGAACTGGTCGACCTGCTGGAAGGAAATGAACGCGTTCGGGCCGGCCACCGCTGCCCACCGGGAGGTTCCCCTCGCGACGCCGTCGGTGATCTCGGCATAGAACGTCGCGAGAGCGAGTGCGTCGGGCGCGTTCACCGTGATCCCGTCCAACCTGATGCGGCCGGACATCAGCGGGCCGCCGCGTCCTGGTACGTCGGGGTGAGGGCGGTCCAGCGCCGGTGCCAGGCCGGGGCGGGCGTCCGGGCCGACCACCCGTCGACGTGTACGGAGCCGTCGCGGGCGAGCGACGTCCCGAGGTCCTCCAGATGGGCCTGCCAGCCGGCGCCGTGATAGTGGAGCTCGCCGATCGGCAGGCCGCGCTCCTCGACCACCAGCCTGGTCCGCGCTCCATCCGCGGTGAGCCAGGCCTCGATCTGCGCCTCGTCATCGGTGCCCGGCTGGGTCGTGAGCAGCAGATGGTGCGGGGCCTCGCAGGCCTCGATCCGCGCGGGACCGCTCCACGTGCTCGTGAAGACGGCATGGACCGTCCCACCCACGCGCAGGTCACCGGAGACCTCCGCGATCCAGCGGGCCAGGCGCTCCGGTGTCGTGCACGCCTGCCACAAGTCCCCGATGTCGGTGTCGTACACGTCCTCGACCCGCACCGCGCCACGGGTGTCGTCGAGCGTCCGCATCGTGCCCATGATCTTCACTGCTGTGTCCTCTTTCCTCGGGAGATCTCCGTGTGCAGGGCGTCGAGCCGGTGCTGCCACAGCGCGCGGTAGCTCCCCAGCCACTCGTCCACCTCGGCGAGGGCGTCGGGCCGCAGGCTGTAGATCCTCCGTTGCGCCTCCTGGCGCACGTCGACCAGACCGGCCTCCCGCAGCACCCGCAGGTGCCGCGACACGCCGGGCCGGGCGATCGGTAGCGCGTCGGCCAGCTCGCCGGCGGTGGCCGGATGGTCCCGAAGGATGTCCAGCACCGTCCGTCGGCTCTGGTCGGCCACGGCGTGCAACACGGCGTCCACACGACGACTGTACCCGACCAGTTACGTACCCGCAAAGGTAAATAAGACAACCGTCGGCTCGATGGACGAACGGATCCGGCGACCGGAACGGGCCGTACCTGCTTGCTTGATGGTCATCCTGCCGCGCCGCTGCGAGACCTGCCGGGACCTTGCTGGCCGGGGAGGCTGGTTGCAAGCTTGCGTGGTGGGCCGGCTCAGGGGCGATCGGTGAGCGAGGGGCCGCAGGACGAGGTGGTCATCCGGACCCCGGACCGGCGTCTGCGGGTGTTCGTGAGTTCCACGCTGGGTGAGCTGGCGGATGAGCGGCGGGCGGTTTCGCGTGCCATTTCGGCGCTGCGGCTGACCCCGGTGATGTTCGAGCTCGGCGCTCGGCCGTATCCTCCCGTCGAGCTGTACCGGGCATACCTGGCGCAAAGCGATGTGTTCATCGGCCTTTACTGGCAGCGGTACGGCCAGCTCGTCCCCGGCGCGCAGATCTCGGGCCTGGAGCAGGAGTTCGAGCTGTCCGGTGAGCTGCCGCGGCTGTTGTATGTCAAGTCACCGGCGCCCGATCGCGAGCCTCCGCTGGCTGATCTGCTGGCGCGGGTCAAGGAGGAGTCCTCGGAGTCCTACCGCTCTTTCCGCACCCTCGCCGAGCTCGGCCGGCTGGTGCGTGACGACCTGGCGGTGTTGCTGAGCGAGCGGTTCGCCGCCGCTGAAGGCCGGGCCAAGGCAGCTGCGCCGTCGTCGGCGGGCTTCCGCAGGCCGCGCCCGCTGCCGGTGAGCACGACGTCGTTGCTGGGCCGGGTGCGAGCCATCGATGAGGTGGCCGGGCTGGTGGAGCACTCGAAGGCGCGGCTGGTGACGTTGACCGGCCCGGGCGGGGTCGGCAAGACCCGGCTGGCGGTGGCGGTGGGCGAGCGGCTCCGGGACCGGTTCGGCGAGAGCACGGTGTTCGTGCCGCTGGAGGCGGTCACCGACCCTGCGCTGGTCCCGGCCGCCATCGGCCGGATGGTGGGGGCCGACCTGGCGCGGGCGGGCTCGCCGGTGGAGGCGCTGGCCGAGCTGTTCGGCGACGGCGCGTGGCTGTTGATCTTGGACAACCTGGAGCAGGTGGCCCAGGCCGCCCCCCGCCTGGGCGAGCTGCTGGCCCGCTGCCCGCAGGTGGTGATCGTGGCGACCAGCCGGGCGGCGCTGGGGCTGCGGGCCGAGCGGGAGTATCCGGTGACGCCGCTCGCCCTGCCCACCGGCCCCGCTGCCGTGCCGCTGGAGGAACTAGAGTCCTCGCCGGCGGTGGCGTTGTTCGTCGACCGGGCCCGCGCGGTGAGGCCCGGGTTCGGGCTCACCGAGGGTAACGCCGCGGCGGTGGTGGAGATCTGCCGCCGCCTGGAGGGCCTGCCGCTGGCGATCGAGCTGGCCGCCGCCCGGACCCGGCTGCTGGACCCGGCCGCCCTGCTGGACCGGCTGGCAGCCTCGCTGGATGCGCTGGGGACCGGCGCGGTGGACCTCCCCGAGCGCCAGCGCACCCTGCGGGCCACCGTGGGCTGGAGCGTGGGCCTGCTGGAGGACGCCGAGCGGTCGCTGCTGGAGGCCGCGGCGGTGTTCGTGGACGGCTGGACCATCCCGGCCGTCGCACAGGTGGCCGGCCTGGAGGAGGAGCGGGCGCTGGAGCTGTCGGAGGCGCTGGCCCGGCGCAGCCTGGTCTACGCCGACAGCACTGGGCTCGGGCCCCGGCTGCGGATGCTGAACACCGTGCGGGAGTTTGTGGCCGAGCGGCTAGCGGCCCGGCCCGACGCCGACGAAGTCGGGCGCCGGCACGCGGCGTACTACCGAGCACTGGCCGAGCGGGCGGACCGGCCGCTGCGCGACACCGGCGAGGGCGAGTGGCTGGAGCGGATGCAGGCCGAGGCGGGCAACCTGGCCGCCGCGGTGCGCTGGTACCTGGCCCACGACCCCGGGCCTCTGCCGCACCTGTTCCGGGTCCTGTGGCTGTTCTGGACGGAACGCGACCGTGAGCATGAGGGCCGCCCGTGGGTCGAGCAGCTCCTGCCCGTCGCCGGCACGCTGGACCCGCAGGCCCGGGCCGAGCTGGCGTGGGTCGCGGCCGTGCTTGCCGTCGACACCGGGGACGACACCGAGGCGCTGGCGGCCCGCGAGCGCCTGGCACCGCTGCTGGCCGGGGTCCAGGACCCGTTCCTGCTCGCGGTGTGCCGGCTGGCGATGGCGTGGAGCTTGCCGATCGCCGGCGACCTGGACGGGGCTCTGCGGGAAGCGGCGGCCGCGCTGGAGGAGCTCCGCGGCCAGGACGAGCCCGTCTTCACGACGATGGCCGCGTTCACCGTCGGCTCCGCTGACATGGCGCTGGGCCGCTACGACGACGCCCTGCGCTACCTGCGTGAGGCGCGTGACCAGGCCGACCGAGTCGGCGGTGACTGGTCCGCCGCGGGCTCCCGGGTGCAGCTGGGCATCCTGGCTGTCTTGAGGAACAGGCTCGATGAGGCCAGGGCGCTGATAGACGAGGCGCTGGACCTGAGCCTGGCCGCCCGCAGCACCCCGTTCGTCACCCTGTGCTTGGCCGGGTATGCCCAGCTGGCCCTGGCGGAGGGTGACCCGGAGCGGGCGGCGCTGCTGGAAGGCGCGGCCGAGGGCCTGCGGCAGCGGGTCGGCCAGCCGGCCTGGCCTCATCTGCGGCGGGTGGAGGCCGAGCTGGTGACCCAGCTCCGCCAGAGGCTGGGAGCGGGCCGGTTCGAGCAGGCGTTCACCGGTGGTTCGAGGCTCACGCAGCGAGAAGCGGTGGCGATCGTACGGGCCCAGCGCATCGACGCGTGAACCGGCGCCCAAGCCCACGGCCCCAGTGCGACCACTTGACGTCCCCGGATCCGACCGGACGCAGCTCGATCGGCATGCAGGAGATCCCCGGCCGGTGCAACCTTTCGGTCGGTCCGCGGCATAGAGGAGGGTGACCGAGGAGGACCATGCGGACGACCGATGCTGACCGGTTCGTCGCGTACTACACGGCGCGGTACCGGCCGCTGCGGCGTACCGCGTACCTGCTGTGCGGCGACTGGCACGAGGCTGAGGACCTCACCCAGGCGGCGTTCGTCCGGTTGTACTTGGCCTGGGG
>DATENJ010000114.1:0-2016 GCA_035275125.1 Actinomycetes bacterium
CCCAGGCCAGCCAGGTCTCACAGCGCCGGCCGTCGCCGAGCAGGGCCCAGGCCAGCAGCCCGGGGGCCAGCTCGTGGCCGGGCGCCCAGTTCCAGGACGGCTCGGGTTCCACGGGAGGTCCTTTCGTCTGGGGTGAGGGGACGCCGGATGGTTCTGGCGCCCCCTCACCGTTGGGGTCAGCCGCGAGTGCGGGTGCGGGTCCGCGTGCGGGTCCGCGACCTGGACATCGACGAGGCACTGTGGCCACCGCGGTGCGAGAACACCTTGTGGCCGCCTCGGACGCGACGACCGCGTCCACGTCCTCTGCTCATGAGCTCACCCCCTCTCCGGAGTTGCCGGACATTGCGAGCTCGATCGGGTGCTGGAGGGCCCAGAGGCGGGCGTAGGCGCCGCCGGCGGCCAGCAGCTCGCCGGGAGGGCCCTGCTCGACCACCCGGCCGCCGTCCAGCACCACCACCCGGTCGGCGCGGGCGGCCAGGCTGAGGCGGTGCGACACCGACAGCACCGTCCGCCCCTCGGCCGCGTGGTCCAGGGCGTCGAGCACCGCCTGCTCGGAGGCGGCGTCCAGCCCGCTGGTCGGTTCGTCCAGCAGCAGCACCGAGGCGTCCCGGAGGATCGCCCTGGCCAGCGCGACTCGCCGCCGCTGCCCGCCCGAGAGGCGCACGCCGCCCTCCCCGATCTGGGTCTCCCATCCATCCGGGAGCCGCTCGATCAGCTCGTCCACCCGGGTCGCCCGGGCGGCGGCCTCGAACTCCTCACGGGTGGCCCCGGGCCGTCCGAAGCGCACGTTGTCGGCCACGGTGCCGTCCAGCATCCACGGGTCCTGGGGAACCAGGGCGAGCTGACGCCGCAGCGAGCCCAGGTCGAGGTGGCGCAGGTCGGTGCCGTCGAGCTCGATCGCGCCGGCGTCGGGGTCGTAGAACCGCAGCAGCAGGGCGAGCAGGGTCGACTTGCCGGCCCCGGTCGGCCCGACCACACAGACCCGCTCGCCGGCGGCCACCTCGAGGTCAAGGTGCCGCAGGACCGCCGCCCCCTCGACATAGCCGAACCAGACCCCGCGCAGGGCCAGCCCCCGGCGCGGAGGGGCGGCCGGCAGCGGCTCGGCCGCCTCGGGAACGACCTCGCCCGAGTCGAGCACCTCGAGGACCCGCTCCCGGCTGGCCGCCCCCCTGGCCAGGACCCTGGCCAGCCGGGCCAGGGCCCGGATGGGCCCGTACAGGCTGGACAGGTAGGCGAGCACGACCAGCAGCGTCCCCAGAGTCATCCGCCCGCTGGTCACCGCCTCCACCCCCAGCCACAGCACCAGCCCGCCCCCCGCCGCCAGCAGCAGGTCGGCCACCGGCGACCACCGCGCCTCCAGGTCCATCGCGCCAAGCGCCGCCCGCACCGCACCACGACTGCGCCCCGAGAACTGCCCGCCGGCCTCGTCCTCCCGGGTGAAGGCCTGCACCACCCGGACGTTGCGCAGCACCTCGGTCGCCTCACTGGCCAGCGCCGCGTCCGCGTCCCGCGACACCCGCTGGGCGACCCGGATCCGCCGCCGCCGCATCGCCACCACCAGCGCCAGCGGCGGCACCACAGCCAGGGCCGCCAGCCCGAGCGTCAGGTCGACCGCCAGCACGACCACGACCATCCCGACCAGCGTCAGCACCTCGGGAACAAGCACCGTGAACCAGGCCACCATCGAGTCCTCGACCCGAGCCACATCCCCCGTCAGCCGCGTCACCAGGTCGCCCGACCGATGCCGGTCATGAAACGGCAGCCCCAGCCCGAGCATCCGCCCGAACACCGCCTCCCGCAGGTCGGCCCCCACCCGCTCCGCCGTCGCCGACGTCAGATAGGTGATCAGGTACCCGACCAGCGCCCCGACCCCCACCAGCCCAATCCCCGCCCCCACGGCCACCGCCGCCAACCCCGCCGGACCAAGCTGATTGAGCACAGCCAGCCCCCCACCCAGAGGCTGCCCGCCAATCGCGTTGTCCACCGCCAACTTCAACGGCCAAGGCCGCGCCAGAT
>DATENJ010000115.1:0-5019 GCA_035275125.1 Actinomycetes bacterium
CGGCCAGGTCGTCGCGAGCGGCCGGTGCAACTGCCGGGTCGACCCGGCCGGAGGCCAGCACTGAGGCCGCCGAGGCGAAGCCCCGGGCCAAGCGCGCGGGCCGCAGCGCCGACAGCGATGGCGCAGCGGCCAACACAAGGCGCGAGGGTACGACCAGCGGCACCGAGTCCGAGGCGACAACCGCGGCCGCATCCGAGGGCTCGGGCACGCCCGGGTCCGAGGCCACGACCAACGCCGAGGGCGAAGGTGCGCCAACCGCCGGGTCCAGCGGCACGGCCAAGGCCGCGACCAAGGCCAAGCCGAGCGCCTCGACCACGGCCAAGCCGACAGACTCGACCACGGCTGAGCCGAGCGACTCGACCACGGCCAAGCCGACAGACTCGACCACGGCTGAGCCGAGCGACTCGAGATCGGCTGAGCCGATCGAAACGGCTACGGCGGATGCCGAGGCCACGGCCACCGCTAAGAGCGAGGCCACGACCACTGCTGATGCCGAGGCGGCGGCCAAGGCTGAGTCCGAGGCCGCGACCAAGCCTGAGTCCGACGACTCGGCCAGGGCTGAGTCCGGCGACACGACCAAGTCCGAGTCCGACAGCTCCACCGCAGCCGAGTCCGAGGCCGCGACCAAGTCCGAGTCCGACGACACGACCACTGCTGAGGGCGAGGCTGCGGCCGACACCGGCGCTGAGGGCGGGACCCAGGACGCCGCTGAGGTTGCTGCCGACCCCACGAACGAGACGCGGGAACCCCGGGCCTAGCGGCCAGGGACCTAGAGGAACTACAGAACCACAGAACCACGGAACGAACCAGGGACCGGAACAACGGCGAGGGATCCGCGGCCGGCAGCCCCACGGCCCACCGCTCACGGGCACGGCTTCGGGACCGCAGGGACCACAGGGACACGCTAGCGGGACCTGCGGGACCTGACTGATGACAGACGACATTGGGAACGAGAGCGCAGCAAGGAGCACCACCCGACATGGAGATCACGGCCGCTCAGGTCAAGGCCCTCCGCGACGCCACCGGGGCCGGAATGATGGATTGCAGGAACGCGCTGCGAGAGGCGGGTGGCGACCTGGAGCAGGCCACGAAGCTGCTGCGTGAGGCTGGGAAGGCCGGGGTCGAGAAGCGGGCCGGGCGCAGCGCCACCCAGGGGGTGGTGGACGCCTACCTGCACACTCCCGACCCGAACCTGCCGCCCAAGCTGGGCGTGCTCGTCGAGCTCGACTGCGAGACCGACTTCGTGGCCAAGACCGACGAGTTCCAGCGCCTCGCCCACGAGATCGCCCTCCACATCGCCGTGGCCAACCCGAGCTACATCCGGCGCGAGGAGGTCCCCGAGCACGTGGTCGAGAAGGAGCGGGAGATCTACGCCAGCCAGGCCGAGGGCAAGCCCGAGCACATCGTCGACAAGATCGTCGAGGGCAAGCTCAACGACTACTACAAGCAGGTGGTCCTGCTCGACCAGCCGTACATCCGCGACGACAAGCAGTCCATCCAGGACCTGCTCGACGGCTACTCGGCCAAGGTCCGCGAGAAGCTGGTGCTGCGTCGCTTCGCCCGGTTCAAGGTCGGAGAGGGCGCCTAGCTTCGTCCCTGCCCGAGCCATGGCACGACGGATCCCTGCGGCACAGGAGGCACCATGGCATTTCTGATGGCGGGGGACGAGCCGACGCCGCTCGAGGGCGGGGACGGCAAGCCGAAGTACGAGCGGGTCGTGGTGAAGCTCTCGGGGGAGGCGTTCGCCGACACCGCCGTCGGGTTCGGGCTCGACTACGGCAAGATCGACGTCGTCGCCCGCCAGCTGGTCGAGGTCCTCGACCTGGGCGTGCAGGTCGCGGTGGTGGTCGGCGGGGGCAACATCGTGCGCGGGTCGGCCGCTGAGGCCGCCGGGATGGACCGGGCCAGGGCCGACTACATGGGCATGCTGGGAACGGTCATGAACTGCCTGGCCCTCCAGGACGCGCTCGAGCGCCGGGGCGTCGTAACCAGGGTCCAGACGGCGATCCAGATGACCCAGATCGCCGAGCCGTACATCCCGCGCAGGGCCGTGCGACACCTGGAGAAGGGGCGCATCGTGATCTTCGGGGCCGGCATGGGCGCCCCCTACTTCTCGACCGACACCACCGCCGCCCAGCGGTCGCTGGAGATCGGCGCCCAGGCCATCCTGATGGCCAAGAACGGGGTCGACGGGGTCTACGAGGCCGATCCCAAGAAGCACCCGGAGGCACGCAAGTTCCTCTGGATCGACTACCTGGAGGCGATCGGGCGCGAGCTGCGGGTCATGGACACCACCGCGCTGTCGTTGTGTAAGGATCACGACCTGCCCATCATCGTGTTCGACCTGCTGACCGAGGGCAACATCCGTCGGGCGGTGTGCGGCGAGCCGATCGGCACGGTGGTCGGCCCGAACGACGCCTTCGAGGCAGACGCGACGCAGCGAGGGGAGCAACGGTGATCGAGGACACGCTCCGGCAGGCCGAGAGCAAGATGCGTAAGGCCATCGAGGTGGCCAAGGAGGAGTTCAGCGGTATCCGCACCGGCCGGGCCAACCCGGCCCTGGTCAACCGCCTCCAGGTCGACTACTACGGCACCCCGACCCCGCTCCAGCAGCTCGCCGGCATCTCCGCCCCCGAGGCCCGGCTGCTGGTCGTCTCGCCGTATGACCGCAACGCCACCTCCTCGATCGAGAAGGCGATCCGCAACTCTGACCTGGGCATCAACCCGGCGAACGACGGCCAGGTCATCCGCCTGGCCTTCCCGCAGCTCACCCAGGAGCGGCGCAAGGAGTACGTGAAGCTGGCCAAGCACCGGGCCGAGGATTCGCGGACCAGCATCCGCAACGTCCGCCGGCACGAGAAGAGCGAGCTGGAGCGCCTGGAGCGCGACGGCGAGATCTCCCAGGACGAGCTGCGCCGGGCCGAGCAGCGTCTCCAGGGCATCACCGACAAGTACGTGGCCGAGGTCGACACCCTGCTCCAGCACAAGGAGCGGGAGCTGCTCGAGGACTGAGCGTCATTGGCTGAGCCTGCCCCGCTCGACCCCGCCCGAGCCGGGGCCAGAATGCCACGGCGTGAGCCAGGCACCCGGGCCGGGCGCAACCTGCCCCTGGCCATCCTCACCGCGCTGCTGCTGGCCGGGCTGCTCATCACCACCCTGGTGCTGTCTCGGCCGCTGTTCGTGGTCTTCCTGCTCGGGGTCGTCACCCTGGCCCTGCTGGAGCTGCTCGCCGTACTGCAGGCGCGGGCGACCCGCCCGGCCCGACCGGTGGTCCTGGCCATGGGGGCGCTGCTGGTCGTCGGGGCCTACCTGGAGGGCCCGGCCGCGCTGTCGTTCGGGCTGCTGGCGACCATCCTGGCCGCGTTCGCCTGGTACCTGGTCGACCGGGGCCGCACCGAGGTCACCCGCAACGTCGCCGCCACCGTCTTCGCCGTCGTCTACGTGCCGTTCATGGCCGCCCACCTGTCGCTGGTCATCGACCGGGCCGAGCACTACGTCGGCGCCCTGCTGGGGTACGCGGTCCTGGTGGTCGTCTACGACACCGCCGCCTACGCCACCGGGGCGACCATCGGCCGCCACCCGATCGCCCCCCAGGTCTCGCCCAACAAGTCCTGGGAGGGGGCGATCGGGGCCTCGGTCGCCTGCCTGCTCGCGGGGGCGTTCCTGCTGCCGTTGTGGGAGCCGTGGACGCTCGCCTCGGGCCTGGTCCTGGCCGCCGCCACCTGCGTGGTGGCGCCGCTCGGGGACCTGTCGGAGTCGATGCTCAAGCGCGACCTGGCGGTCAAGGACATGGGCTCGATCCTGCCCGGCCACGGCGGCATGCTCGACCGGATCGACGCCCTGCTGTTCATGGCCCCGGTGCTGTACTACGTGCTGGCCGCCTTCAGCCTGGTCCACGCCCCGTGACCCGCTCCTTGTACGACCTTGACCCCGAGCAGCTGGAGGCGCTGGTCGCCGAGGCCGGCGAGCCGCCCTACCGGGCCCGCCAGCTGGTCCACTGGCTGGACCGCCGGCGCCAGCCCGACCCGCGGGCCATGACCAACCTGCCCCGGTCGCTGCGGGCGCGACTGTCGGAGCGGTTCGGCGAGGCCGGGCTGACCCTGGACCAGCACCAGGACGGCGACGACGGCTGGACCCACAAGTTCCTGTTCCGCCTCCCCGGAGGCGACGCGGTCGAGTCGGTCCTGATGCTGTACCCGTCGGCCTCCTCCAGCCCGGACGAGGACTGGGAAGGGGGACGCCGGCCCCCCGGGGGATTCAAGGCCCGGCCCCCGGAGGGTCGGGGCCGGGCCACGGTGTGCATCTCGAGCCAGGCGGGATGCGCCATGGGGTGCACGTTCTGCGCCACCGGGCAGTTCGGGTTCACCAGGCACCTGTCGGCCGGCGAGATCGTCGAGCAGGTGGCCAGAGTGTCGACGCTGCTGCCGGAGCTGCGGCCGGGGCCGGAGGCGCCGGACCACCTGACCAACGTGGTCTTCATGGGGATGGGGGAGCCGTTCGCCAACCAGGAGGCCACCTGGGGGGCGGCCCACCGGCTCCACCAGGGGTTCGGGCTGTCGGCCAGGGCCATCACCATCTCGACGGTCGGGCTCGTGCCCGGGATCCGGCGGGCGGCCACCGAGCCCCTCCCGGTCAACCTGGCCGTCTCGATCCACGCTGCCGACGACGCCACCCGCGACCGGCTGGTCCCGGTCAACCGCACCTGGCCGATCGCCGAGCTGCTGGACGCCGTCCGCGACTACGTGACTGCAACCCGGCGCCGGGTCTCGTTCGAATACGCGCTGATGGACGGGGTGAACGACGACCTGGAGCAGGCCGGGCGGCTGGGCCGGCTGCTGGCCCCGCTGCGGGTCCCGGGCAGCGGCGGCCACGCCGCCCACGTCAACCTCATCCCCTACAACCCGACCCCCGGGATCGGCTTCGCCCCGCCGTCCAAGGCGGCTGTCCGCCGGTTCCGGGACACGGTCGCCGCCTCCGGGGTCCCGGTCAGCGTCCGCGCCAACCGCGGGGTCGGCATCG
>DATENJ010000116.1:0-2344 GCA_035275125.1 Actinomycetes bacterium
GAGGAGCAGGGGTTCGACACCACGGTGACCGCCGGTGCCGTCCACGACCTGCTCCGGGCGGCGCTGGAGCTGCTGCCCGACGTGGCCGAGCTGGAGCTGGCCGAGACGGTGGTCGGCCTGCGGCCCGGGTCACCCGACAACGCCCCCATGCTCGGCCCGGCGGGCCCGGACGGGCTGGTGGTGGCGACCGGCCACTACCGCAACGGGATCCTGCTCACCCCGGTCACCGCCGACGCCATCGCCGAGCTGCTGGCCACCGGCCGGACCCCCGAGCTGATCGCCGCGTTCGCCCCCAGCCGGTTCGCCGGCAGTGTGACGACCGCGCCGGGGAGGGGGATGTCGTGACCGTCATCGTCAACGGCCAGCCGGCCGATCTGGACCCCGGCCAGACCGTGGCTGGCCTCCTGACCCGGCTCGGCCACCCGCCCGGCGGGCCGGGGATCGCCGTCGCCCTCAACGGCGAGGTCGTTCCCCGCAGCGCCTGGCCCACCACCGCCCTCGACGACAACGACCGCCTCGAGGTGCTCGGTGCCTCCCAGGGAGGTTGAGAACATGGACGACCCCCGGCCCACCGGGGGGCTAGGCTTGAGCCCCCCGGACCCCTTCATGCTCGCCGGTCAGGCGTTCAGCTCCCGGCTGGTCATGGGGACCGGGGGGGCGGCCAGCCTCGAGGCGCTGGAGCAGGCCCTGGCCGCGTCGGGGACCGAGATGACCACCGTCGCCCTGCGCCGGACCAGCCCACAGGCCAGAGGCTCGATCCTGGACGTGCTGCGGCGGGTCGGGTGCCGCCTGCTGCCCAACACCGCCGGCTGCTTCACCGCCCGCGACGCCGTCCGCACGGCCAGGCTGGCCCGCGAGGCCTTCGACACCGACTGGATCAAGCTGGAGGTCATCGGCGACGACCGGACCCTGCTCCCGGACGCGGTCGAGCTCCGCGACGCCGCCGAGACCCTGGTCGACGACGGCTTCACCGTGCTCGCCTACACCAACGACGACCCCGTCCTGGCCCGCCACCTGGCCGAGCTGGGCTGCGCCGCGGTCATGCCGCTGGGGTCGCCGATCGGGTCCGGAATGGGCATCACCAACCCCTACAACCTGCGCATCATCATCGAGCAGGCGACCGTCCCGGTGATCCTCGACGCCGGGGTCGGCACCGCCTCGGACGCGGCCGTGGCAATGGAGCTCGGCTGCGACGCCGTCCTGCTGGCCAGCGCCGTCACCCGCGCCCAGGAGCCGGCCCTGATGGCCGAGGCGATGCGCAAGGCGGTCGAGGCCGGTCGGCTCGCCCACCGCGCCGGCCGCATCCCCCGCCGCCTCTACGCCCAAGCCTCCACCCCGGCCGAAGGCGTCCCCGACCTCTCAGACCGCCCCGCCGAAGGCACCCGCAACCCCGAAGGCGAGCCCCACCAGCCAGCAGGCCCCGTGGACCGGGCCGGGTCCGTGGACCGGGTCGGGTCCGGGGAGCGAGCCGGTTCCGGGGAGTCAGCCGAGTCCGGAGAGCGGGCCGGGTCCGGGGAGCGCGCCGAGCCGGGGGAGCAGGCAGGGCCTGGAGAGCGAGCAGGGACCGGGGAGCGGGTCAGGGCTGTGGAGTGAGCGTTGGGGCGGAGCGGCGGGAGCGGCTGGCCGCGTCCCGGCTGTATGTGTGCACGCCGATCCGGCCCGACCTGGCCGAGTTCGCGGACGCAGTCCTCGGCGCGGGCGTGGACCTGATCCAGCTCCGCGACAAGCAGGCCGAGGCCGGCCCGCTGCTGGAGGCGTCGGCCGTGCTGCGCGAGTCCGCCGGTAGGCACGGCGCCCTGTTCGCGGTCAACGACCGCGCCGACATCGCCCTGGCCGCCAAGGCCGACGTGCTCCACCTCGGCCAGGACGACCTGCCGATGACCTGGGCCCGCCGCCTCCTCGGCGACGGCGTCCTCCTCGGCCGCTCGTCCCACAACCCCGACCAGGCCGCCCGCGCCGCCACCGAACCCTGGGACTACCTGGTCGCCGGCCCCGTCTGGCCAACCGCCACCAAACCCGGCCGCCCCGCCACCGGCATCCCCCTGATCAAAGCCGTCGCCACCCTCAACCCACCCCAACCCTGGTTCGCCATCGGCGGCATCACCCCCACCAACCTCCCCCAAGTCACCGCCGCCGGCGCCACCCGGGTCGTGGTCGTCCGCGCCATCACCGAAGCCCCGGATCCAGCCGCCGCCACCCGCACCCTCCTCCAGCAACTCAACGGGTAATGCGGGACGCGGGAAGGCGTTGGGAAGGGAAGGGGGTGGGGAAGGAAGAGGCGGGGCGGCCGGCGAGGTGGAGGCGGGAGCCGGCGAAGCCGGGTCGGGGGGCCGGCGAGCCCGGA
>DATENJ010000117.1:0-2031 GCA_035275125.1 Actinomycetes bacterium
ACTGCGCCGACGGCGGGCTCCCGGCCGACCCCGACGCGCCTCTGTGCTTCCAGGGCAGCGCCGGGGTGCCCGGCACCGCCGAGGCCGGCGACGCCTTCGCGGCGGCCCTGTCCGCCTGACCCCCGCCGCTCAGGCCGAGAACGACCGCAGCGCCGCACCCAGCCGGTGGGGCTCAAGGGTGCGGCGCTGGGTGCGGGCCCGCTCGATCAGCCGGTCGTAGTCGGTCGCGGCCAGGCGGTGGTCGCTGGCCGCGGCCTCCTTGAGGGCCTGCCACATGAGCTGCTTGCCCTCGATGCCGATGGACAGGGCCTCGGTCTCCAGCAGCCGGGTCAGGTCGGCGCTGCCGGTGAGGGCCGGGTTGAGCCGCAGCCGGCTGAGGCGCTCCAGCACCCATCCGGCGGCCTCCTTGACCGGGTGCTTGTCCACCTCCAGCCGGCCCATCAGCTCCTCGAGGGCCGACCGGTCGTGCTCGATGTCGTGGTGCAGGGCGGCCATGACGTTGCCGAGCTCGGTGCCCTGGTTGTTGTCGCGCAGCTTCTCGGCCAGCTCCAGCCCGGCCGCCGAGCCGGCCAGATGGTCGTTGAGGTAGGTCCCCAGCAGCTCGCTCACCGCCATCAGCCATCGACCTCCTTGGTCGCTTCCAGGATCGCCGCCACCGAGCGGTCGACGTCGTCGTCGGTGGTGGACCAGTTCGACACCGAGATGCGCATGGCCGCCATGCCGTGCCAGGTGGTGCCGCTCAGCCACAGAGTGCCACTGGCCTGGACCCGGCGGACCACCTCCCGAGTGCGGCGGTCGTGGTCGCCGCCGGGGTCGGGGAAGCGGACCAGCACCTGGTTGAGGACGACCTCGTTGAGGACCTCGACCCCGTCGGCCGCCCCGAGGGCGGCGGCGAAGCGGGAGGCCTGCTCACAGCCGCGCTCCACCATGGCCGCGACCCCGGAGCGGCCGAGGGAGCGCAGCGCCGCCCAGACCGGGAACCCCCTGGCCCGCCGCGAGAACTCGGGGGTGTAGGCGTCGGGGTCGCGCTCCCCCGCCGCCCCGGGCTGCAGGTAGCCGGCCACGGTCGAGAAGGCGGCCCGATGGGCCTCGGGGTGGGCGACGAACACGAGCCCGCTGTCGTAGGGGACGTTGAGCCACTTGTGGGCGTCGGTGGCCACCGAGTCGGCCTGCTCGACCCCGGCGAGCAGGTGGCGCCGGGCCGGGCTGGCCGCCGCCCAGAGCCCGAACGCCCCGTCGACGTGCACCCAGGCGCCGTGGTCGTGGGCGGCGGCGCAGATCGCCGGCAGCGGGTCGACGGCTCCGGTGTTGACGTTGCCGGCCTGGGTGCACACGATCGTCGGCCCCTGGCAGGCGACCAGCACCTCGGGCAGGGCGGTCGCGTCCATGCGGCCCTGGCCGTCGGCGGGGACGACCCGCACCCGGCCGCTGCCGAGGCCGAGGAAGCGCAGGGCGGCGTCGATGGTGACATGACGCTCGGCCCCGACCACGACCTCGACCGGCGGCGCGCCGAGGAGGCCGTCGCTCTCCACATCCCAGCCGGCGGCGGCCAGCACGTGGTGGCGGGCCGCGGCCAGGCCGCTGAAGTTGGCCATCTGCCCGCCGGTGACGAACCCGGTGCTGACGGTCGTCGCCAGCCCGAGCAGGTCGGTGAGCCAGCCCGCGGCGACCTCCTCGACCGTGGCCGCGGCCGGGCCGAGCACGAAGATGCCGGCGTTCTGGTCCCAGGTCGCGGCCAGCCAGTCGGCGGCCAGCGCGGCCGGCAGGCTGCCGCCGACCACGAACCCGAAGTAGCGCGGCCCGGCGGACCCGACGAGCCCGGGGGCGGCGTTGCGGGCGAGGTCCTCGACCACCCGGATCGGCGCCACCGGCCGGTCGGGCAGCGGGCCGCCCATCGCCGCCCGGAGCGCCGCGAGATCGACCTTCGGCCCAACCGGGCGATCCCGGAGCCCGTCGAGGAAGTCGGCCGCCAGATCCGCGGTCCGGTGCAGCAGCGTGCGCTGCTCGTCGCGTCCGTCGCTCATGCCGCCG